>JAFZFZ010000104.1 GCA_017557005.1 Bacteroidaceae bacterium
CACTCCCCAGAGGAGTGCGCAAACGTAAGTTAAGCAAAAAGGGATACGTGCATAATGCGCGTGCGCCACGCGAGGCAAGGTTGACAGTTGACGGTTGACAAATACCCTGTGCTGTATGTATTGCCAAGTATACCCTATATATAGAGGCTTATTTAAGTATTAGATATACTACGTATATCTAATACAAAAATAAGAGTTTTTACTATTCACTATTTTTACCCATCGGGGACAGTGCCTATATTAATTGTCAACTGTCAACTGTCAACCTATTGCCTAAAGAGTTCACCCGCGAGCAGGTGCGAGATCTGCGCATAGCACAGGGCATGAGTGCTGACCCTGGTAATGTAATAAAGAATTGGGTCCGCCGTGGATTGATTGCTAAGGATGCGATGAGCGGTGCTTATGTGAAGGTGTCAGTTTCAGGTGTCAATTAACTTGCTCTCTTATGCGGTGCATGAGCATATAAAAAATAGAGGAGCCTCGTGTGGTAGACTCCTCTATTTTTGTGTTATAGGATTTGCTTTTGGTTGCCGCGAATGAAGATCCCGTTCTTGGGGGCGGTATGCAGTTTGCGTCCTTGCAGGTCGTAGATGGGGACCGATGCGTCAAGGGTAGGGGTGTGGATGCCAGCGCCCTCGATGACGCGCAATGTGGCATCGATGATGGTGCCACCATTGGCGAGGATTCCGTTGTGGCCGGTGCAGGTGCCATCAGCAGCAATCTGTCCGCCTGCATCGATGCTATTCCAGTCTACCTTGAAGCGGATGCGGTAGTCGCCTGCCTCGGAGGGTGCGATGAACGAGGGGCACTTGAGTGTGTTGCGTGCGCCTCCGGTGAGTCTCTCCCCTGCAGAGTTGACGCCAGGGTCTTCGTTGTTGAAGTCGCCCGAGTAGAAGCTGAAGCTCATGACGTCGGTGCCGCTTTGGTTGGTTTGTCCGTCGATGAAGGAGAACTGCTGGTCGCCATCGAGGTCAATGTATACGTAACTATTCATCCAGCCGCCATTGATGGCGAAGGTGGCTGTGAGGGTGCTGCCTGCGGTGCAGGTGAGCAGGCTTGTCTCATCGGCCGATTTGTCGATGTAGGGTTTGGCAATGCCGAGGTTGAGGGTTTGCGCCGTCTTGCCTTTCTCGGTGAGGCTGATGGTCTTTACGGTGCGGTCAGTGCGGGTGGCATTGGCATTCTTGTCGAAGTTGGTGCTATAGGGCTCCACTTTCTTGGGGGTGACGGTGAGTGTGACGCTGGCTGTGGTGCCCGAGCCGTCGGTGGCTGTGGCTGTGATGGTCACGGTGCCCTCCTTGACAGGGATGACGAGTCCGCCCACCACGGTGGCTATCTCGGGATTGCTGCTGCTCCATGCGATGGCCGGAAAGGTGGCTGCCTGGGGTGTCACGGTGGCTGCAACGGCCAGTGTGCTATTGGTTGCCAACTCGGTGGCGTTGCCCTCAGTGGTAAGGGTGATGCTGGCCACGGGGGTGACGGTGGCGGTAGCCTCGATGCCGTCGAAGGCATATACGCTGCTTCCGGGGAGTGTCACGGTGAGCTCGGTGTCGATGTCGATGGGTGTGCCCTCATTGAGGCCTTGGAGCGGCTCTTGCACGCCGAACGAACTACGCAGGATGATGCTGCCCTTGATGTGTGCGGGTATGTTCAGTGCGCTACGTAGGGTAAACTTATAGGTTTGTGCTGCGTTGGCTCCATTGCGCAGGGCGAGGGTCGACTTAGTGCCGTTCCATGCAGCCCAGCCATATACCTCGCACTTGGCTCCTGTCCACGGATTGCCGCCCACCCAGTGTGCGTCGGGGAGCACATCGGCATTGCGCTGCTGCCATGCGATGCATTCGGCGAGGTCGGCCCAGAGAGCGCCGCCATTGATGCTGTTCATGAGGGGGTAGTCGTTGTAGAGCTCTACCAGGCCCGAACCGCATAGGAAGGCGCAGCGCAGTTCGTTGCGCACGTTGATGTAGTTGCGGCTATTGCCCGCGGGAGGACCGTAGGCGGTGAGGATGAAGCCGTGGGTCATGAGCGTGTTGATGGGGCAGATGGGAGAGTTCTGCACGTAGTTCTGATAGACGAGTCGGTCACGATAGGTGATCCAGTTTTCGCGGTTGTTGCTGTTGTTGCCGGTTTCGCCGTGGTCGTTCTCCTGGCGCCATGTGGCGTCGGTAATCTGATACCAGAAGGGCGATGCCCAGGTACCCACGGTGGTGTTGAAGAAGATGTCCTCACGCAACTCCTCGCGCACATAGCGCTCGAGGCGGATGATACCTTCGGCATTCTCGTTGCCGGTGTCGCCTGCGTCGGGGCCTGTGGCTGAGAATTGGGCCGAGATGCCGTCAAACTTGAAGAAGGTGTAGTTGTCGCCCTGGTTCTTCACGAGGTTGTAGGCTGCGTCCTTGAATGCTTTGTAGTAGCGGGGGTTAGAGAGCTGCATGCCGCCCTTGTCGCTCCAGTAGCTGCGGCGGTAGTTGCCGCTCTGTCCGTAGCCACCTACCGGTCCGAGCCATGCGCCCACACCAGCACCGTTCATCTCCTTGGCTGCAGCTGCAATGTCTACCATCTCGTTGGGGAAACCATCGTGGAACTGCCATTCACCATAGGTGTCCCATCCGTCATCGATGACAAACATGTTGGGTGCCATGTGGTAGCGGTCGTAGAAGTCGGTCTTCCAATGGCTGAGCACGTCGAGCACTTGGTCGGCGGTCATATTGGTGGGCTCGCTTCCGGGGGCTGCGTTGTTGCGGTTGATATTGAGTTCGTACCATGAGATGTATACGGGGTTGGCACGCCAGGGCACAGCACGCTCGCGCTCTGAGTAGGCGAGGAACGAGCGACGCTTCTGTGTGGCATGTATGTCGGTGTTGGCTTCGGTGCCATCTTGTGCGATGAGGCCTACTACGGCTGCCACCTTCCATGTCTCGTCCTTGGCGAGGGTGGTGTTGCGGCTCCAACGGCCCTGGATGCCTACGATGTCGCTGTTAACAACGACGCCTTCCTTGGCGGTGTATACCTTGGTGGTGAGCTTGCTGGATGCGTTGATGCTCTCGGTCTTGTTCTCGACAAACACGCGGATGGTGTAGACACCGTCGTTGGGAGCTATGAAGGTGAACGTATTCTTGTCGTGCTGAGAACCCGAGTAGCCGCTGTGGTAGTCGTTGGCGGCGATGTCGCCATTCTCGGCCAAGAGGTCGGCTCCTCCAAAGTTGAGACGATGGCTTCCGCTGGTGTACTCCACCTTGACCTCGACGCGTTGGTTCTGTTTCAGCTCGATGCCGCTCTGCTTGTAGGCATACACGTTGGGGTAGCTGGCACCGGTGGCCTCGGTTACGCGCGCGGGCACCTCTTTTTCAGATACCTGCTTCCATGCTTCGGCGCTAAGGGCTACGGCATCATAGGTCTTGGTGAGGTTCCAGTTGTCCTCCTCGCCCATAGCTCCACCTACGGTGTTGTAGGCAGTGGGAGTCTCGAGTCCGGCAAATATCTTGTTGCTCATGAGCACGGCACCGCGGGTGTTGCCCACTACCTTGGGTGTTGAGCCTGCGGCCTTGGTGTCCACGTTGTATATCATGGGGATGATGTTGAACATGTCCACATCGTCGTTGCCTACGAGCTCCATCTCGGTGCGTAGGTAGTGGCTGCCGTCGCGCAACACGGCACGCCAAGTGATGGCTATGGTACTCTCCTTATAGGTGTATTCATAGTGCGCTTCGAGCGCTTTGCCGGCATAGTGCTCGGCACCGCCGATGGCGTCGCTCTTGGCAGCAAGGTCAGTGAGGGCTATGCTCTTGAGGGTCATGGCCGATGCGGGTACGTTGTCGCCACTGCCGAAGGCTACGGTGAAGGGCTCGGTGCCTGCTACGAGGTTCATAGCCTTGGAGCCTGCAAAGTAGATGGCATCGCCCAATCGTATGTAGGAGGCTGCCAGCACGTTGTTGCTCAGCGTGTATACGCCGTCGGCCTCATGGCTCTTGGCTACACCTACGGCCTCCTGCTGCATAGGATATACTGCGGGCAGCGTATAGGCTACGGTTGCGGGCTGTGTGGGTAGGGTGGCAAAGTATACGGTGACGGTGCACTTGACGTCGTCGATGGCTATGGCGGCAAACTTACCCTCGGGAGCTACGACGGTGATGTCGCTCTTCGAGAGCGAACCCTCGATGGTGTAGGTGTCGCCATCGCAGTAGGTGTCGTTGCCTATCTTGATGCTGGCGCCGTCGGGGATGCTGATGGTGTAGGTGCGTTCAATGATGATGACTTCGCTCAAGGTGTAGCGGCTTCCGCCGTCGCCAGCGCCATTGGTTCCATACAGGCCCAGTGTGTTGGTTCCGTCGTAAGGGTTGCTGCTCACGCCGCCGTGCCAGTTGAGATATTTGCTTGCGCTTCCTGAGGTGGTGTAGGGCTGCATCTCATAGTTGTCGCCGCTGTAGTTGGTGACCTTGAAGTAGGCCTTGGCTACTTGTGTGTCGGACATCTTGACGAAGTTGGGACCGTCGTTATAGCTTGCAGCAGGGGTGTAGGTAACCCACTTCTGTGCTGTGTAGCTGTAGATGTAGTAAGCGCCGTTCACACCGCTCACGGGGTAGAATGCAAACTGGCCGTAGTTGGCCTCGGTCTGTGTGGGCGAAGTGAGGGCATTGGAGGTGACACCGTTGCCGCTGGTGATGATGTACACATGCTCGGGCTTGCCGGCATTGGGTAGGGTGCTCGATGGCTGCATCTTGTCGGCCATAAGGGGAGCTATGGCTGTGAGCATAAGCACCAGGAGGGAGAGAGTTTTCTTCATATTATACTATTCTTGAGTGTATTATCTATACTATACTTTCCTGTCGTGTGCGCGGAAGCACGAAACAAAGATAGCTTAAAGGTTGTGAAATGCAAAATTTTATGGAGGGTTTTCAGGGAGGAACGAAAAAATGCCGAAATATGTTATAAAACAAGAAAGTCAACTGCCTTTATAAATTAAGCAATTGACTTTCCTACTGGTACTCGAAGCGGGACTTGAACCCGCACAGCCATCACTGGCCAAAGGATTTTAAGTCCTTCGTGTCTACCGATTCCACCATTCGAGCGGCCTTAGAGCGGAAAACGAGACTCGAACTCGCGACCCTAACCTTGGCAAGGTTATGCTCTACCAACTGAGCTATTTCCGCAAAATTTTTTTCCTTGCCAAGGTTAGGTTTATTTTTTAACCTTTTGGGGCAAGGTTATGCTCTACCAACTGAGCTATTTCCGCAATTTTACTACGTATGCACTTCGTAAAATTTCGGCATTCTCGGCTGCGCTCGGCATATCAAGCGTGGCTTGTTCTGCTCTCACTGGCACGAGAATTCCGCAATCGGGCGCAAAGGTATGAAATAATAATCAATACTGCAAATGATGGTTGCAAAAAATGGCGAATCTATGGCCGCTTTTATACCACCTCCCCCTCTGTGAGGGTACTCCTCCTAGGCAAGGAGGAGAAAATTATAGTTTGCTCGTTACTCAAAGAACCATACCTGGCAGTCTTCGGCAGAGGCGTAGCGCTGCAGTAGCTCGGCGGTGAGGGTGGCTGCTTCGTGGAGGCCTTCGCTGCCGCTATAGCCATTGATGATGGCGAGGATGTGGCGGGTGTCGACGCTCATCTTGGTGCGCTCGTGGTCGCTGGTGGGGGTGCCTATGCCACCGATGGTATCGCGTATGACGGGCATGCAGGCGATGTTCAGGGGGCCGCGGCCGATGCCTTCGAAGGGTTCGCCCTCACGGCCTATGCCGAGGCAGAGCTGGGTGCCCTGGATGCGGTCGGCATCGAAGCCGCCGATGGAGTAGCCCGTGCGCAGTGATACGAGGTTGATGAGGTCGACGAGGGTGTCGATCTGATAGAGGTCGAGTCCGCGCAGCAGACGACGACGCAGTGCCTCGGCCGAGGGACGGTAGCGGCTGGGATCCTTGCCGCAGGCACGGTAGGCCTCGCGGGTAGCCACGATGGCGGTCTGCTGCTTGATGCTCTCGGTGGTCTCGGTAGCCTGCAAATGTTCGGTGAAATGGGCGATTTCTGTCCATAAGCCCTCGTCGTAGGGGGTGTTGGTGACGGTGGCATATACGGCGGCTCCGCGGTATTGGGGCCAGCGGCTCTTGATATCTTCAGATAGGGTGATGGTATACATGATGTATGTGTTTTTTACTTGTGGGTTATGTGGTGCGTAGGATGCCACTGAGGATGCGGCCCGACTTGATGCCGAGGCGGCGGGCCGAGAAGTAGTCGTGGTGCTGGGTGTAGGTGCAGATGCGGCTGTCGTGGATGCGAGCCTGTGGCACATCGTGGGCGAGGAGCTGGAGGCGGTTGGCCAAGGGGAGGTCGATGTGGTACTTCTCCTTGTCGGGGTGCCACTGGGCAATCTGCTGCATGGGGAAGCCAGCTTGCTCGAAGGCTTGGTACACCTCGATGCCTACCTCGAAGGCGGCGAGGGAGATGCAGGGGCCTATGATGGCTTGCACATGGCTGCCGCAGGTGCCATAGGTGCTGTGCATGATGTCGAGCACCTTCGATACGATGCCTCCTACCGTGCCACGCCAGCCGGCATGGATGGCGGCTACGACACCGTGGGCGGTATCGTGGAGGAGGATGGGCACGCAGTCGGCCGTTGACACGCAGAGGCAGGTGCCGGGTAGGGCGGTGACGATGGCGTCGGTATCTTGTAGCAGGGCGCGGCGTGCATCGCTGGAGAGGCGCAGGAAGGTCTCGTCGATGACCTGCACATGGCAGCTGTGGGTCTGATAGGGTAGGATGAGGTGCTCGGGGCTGATGCCGAGGAGGCGGCACAGCTGGTCCTGATGGGCGTGCACGATGGCAGGCTCATCGCCCGTGTAGGGGGTGCAGTTGAAGGTGCCATAAGCTCCGCTGCCACAGCCGCCGTGGCGGGTGGTGCTGAAGGCCACTACCTCGGGGTGAGGGGTGGGGTATAGGTGTAGTTGCTCGGAGTGTGTCATGACGATGGATTTGAAAACAAAGGTACGCAAAAGCGAGCAAGAAAAACGCAAAAGGAATGAGAAAAATGGTTGCCGCCACGATTTTTTCGATGATTCTTGATTAAGAAATGCAACTCCTTGGCGGTATCGGCAAGATGTTATATCTTTGCAGAAGAAATATAATGTAAATATATAAAGATATGAACGAACAACTCTTTTCAACCCTTCCGTACAAGGTGGCCGATATGACATTGGCCGAGTTTGGACACAAAGAAATCGATATGGCCGAGCACGAAATGCCCGGTTTGATGGCGTTGCGTGAGAAATATGGCGATAGCAAGCCTTTGGCTGGTGCCCGTGTGATGGGCTCGCTGCACATGACCATTCAGACGGCTGTACTGATCAAGACTCTCGTAGCCTTGGGCGCTGAGGTGCGTTGGTGTTCGTGCAATATCTACTCTACTCAGGACCATGCCGCTGCTGCAATCGCTGACCTGGGCGTGCCTGTGTTTGCCTGGAAGGGTGAGAACCTGGCCGACTACTGGTGGTGCACATTGCAGGCGCTCCACTTCGGTGGTGGCAAGGGCCCCAATGTAATTGTCGACGATGGTGGCGACGCTACCCTGATGATACACCTCGGCGTGGATGCTGAGAAGGATGCCGCTGTGCTGGATACTCCCTCGGGTGGTGAGGATGAGGCTGAACTGAAGGCTATCCTCAAGCGCGTATTGGCTGAGCAGCCCGGACTGTGGACTGCCATGGCTAAGGAGATACGCGGCGTGAGCGAGGAGACCACCACGGGTGTGCACCGTCTGTATCAGATGAAGGAGGAGGGCAAGTTGCTGTTCCCCGCCTTCAACGTGAACGACTCGGTGACCAAGAGTAAGTTTGACAACCTCTACGGCTGCCGCGAATCGTTGGCCGATGGCATCAAGCGTGCTACCGACGTGATGATTGCCGGTAAGGTGGCTGTGGTATGTGGCTACGGCGATGTAGGTAAGGGTTGTGCACACAGCCTCCGCTCATACGGAGCTCGCGTGCTGGTGACCGAGATTGACCCCATCTGCGCGCTGCAGGCTGCCATGGAGGGATTCCAGGTGGTGACCATGGAGGAGGCTTGCTCACAGGGTAACATCTTCGTGACTACAACAGGTAACATCGATATCATCCGCATCGACCACATGACAGAGATGCCCGACCAGGCTATCGTATGTAACATCGGCCACTTCGACAACGAGATTCAGGTGGAGGCGCTGAAGAACTTCCCTGGCATACGCTGCGAGAATGTGAAGCCGCAGGTAGACCGCTACTACTTCCCCGACGGACACAGCATCATCTTGCTTGCTGATGGTCGCCTCGTGAACCTTGGCTGCGCTACAGGTCATCCCTCATTCGTGATGAGTAACTCGTTTACCAATCAGACATTGGCACAGATTGAGCTCTTCGGTAAGGATTACCCCATCGACGTGTATCGCTTGCCCAAGCACCTCGACGAGGAGGTGGCTCGCCTGCACCTTGCCCAGATTGGCGTACACCTCACCACGCTTACCCAGGCACAGGCCGACTACATCGGCGTGAAGGTGGAGGGTCCCTACAAGGCTGAGCACTACCGGTATTAATTGACAATGGACAATTCACAATTGACAATTCACAATTGACGATAATGCCGTTCCGATGCTATGGCGGCAAATAGATAATCATAGACAAGAAGCTGTAAATGACGAAACCTGATGTAAAGAATACTGCGGAGCCTAATTGTCAATTGTCAACTGTCAATTGTCAATTGACTTCCGTTTGCGTATACTGTGCCTCGAGTACACAGATAGATGAGAAGTATTTCCGTGCGGCCGAGGAACTGGGCACACTGATAGCACAGCATGGACTGCGCCTGGTCACGGGTGCGGGCCGACTGGGCTTGATGAATACCGTGCAGGATGCGGCGCTGGCGGCAGGTGGTGAGGCTGTGGGTGTGATACCTACCTTCATGGTGAAGGAGGGGTGGCACCATACGGGGCTGACACAGCTCATAGAGACGGCATCGATGCATGAGCGCAAGCAGACGATGGCCAACCTCTCGGACGGTGTCATCGCACTGCCTGGTGGTTGTGGTACGATGGAGGAGCTGCTCGAGATCATCACATGGAAGCAGCTGGGGCTTTACCTCAATCCCATCGTGATACTCAACATCGATGGATTCTATGATTCTCTGCTGGAGCAGCTGAAGAGAGCGCTCGACGACAACTTCATGCGGGCTATCCATGCCGATATATGGAAGGTGGCTACCACGCCTGCCGAGGCTGTGGAACTGCTCATGACCACTCCCGTATGGGATAAGAGTATACGTAAATTTGCCGCTATATAATCATAGGAGCGTGCGATGAACGAAGCTACGATGACACAATGGACCGAACTGGTGCAGGGCATACAGGCGCAGCAGCCTTTGTATGCCGATGACTGCTTTGTGGGGCTTTTGCTCGTAGGCTTCTTCGTTATCGCGATGGTGCTGTCGGATCGAAAGAACTTCGTGGGTAACCTCTTGGGAAGCTTTTTCTTGGCTCGTAAGAATACGGGTGAGGGGGTGAAGACGGTGAGCACCTTCTACATGAAGATGGGCTTGTTTGCCAATGCCTTCATGACGTCGGCCTTGTTTATGACAATGTATGTGTCGAGGCTGGTTGGCGCTCCCGTGCAATATCCCTTGTTGCTGGCGCTTTTCGTGGGTGTATTGCTCGTGTATCTGCTCAAGCAGGGGGTGTATAGAGCGGTGAATTGGGTGTTTTTTGATAAGGCTCATACCGCGGCATGGCAGCATAGCTATGCTGATTGGGTGCTGCTGTCGGGCTTGCTGATGTATATAGTCTGCGTAGCGGCTATTTTCTTCGATTTATGTTCAAGAGGTATGGCAGTTTTGCTTATCGCATACCTCGTGATTTCTGAAATATGTTTGTTTTTCAAGGCTTTTCGCATCTTTTTGGCGAAAAGATATGGTGGTTTGCATTTATTTGTCTACCTTTGCACCCTCGAAATAATACCCTTGCTTTTGGCAGGTAAATTATTGCAGATTTTTGTGTAAAAAAAGTAGAAAATAATAAACCTTGAAAGTGACAAAGATTCTTGTTTCGCAGCCCAAGCCGGCATCGGATAAATCGCCCTATTTCGACATTGCGCGAAAGTATAATGTAACTATTGACTTTAAGCAGTTTATTAAGGTTGAAAGCGTGAGCTCAAAGGAGTTCCGCCAGCAGAAGGTTACTATCCTTGATCATACAGCTATCGTATTCACCTCTCGTCATGCCATTGACCACTTCTTCGGTTTGTGTGCCGAGTTGCGTGTTACCATTCCCGAGACGATGAAGTATTTCTGTGTGTCAGAGACCATCGCGCTCTACATCCAGAAGTATGTACAGTATCGCAAGCGTAAAATCTTCTTCGGCGACAATGGTAAGATTGAGGGCCTCGTTCCCATCATGGTGAAGCATAAGACCGAGAAGTACTTTGTGCCCCTGTCAAGCGTGCATACCGATGAGATCACTCAGCTGTTTGATGCAAACAACTTGCAGCATACTGAGGCTGTGATGTATCGCACAGTGAGTCATATCTACGAGCCGGGCGAACTGGAGGGCTACGATATGATGATCTTCTTCAGCCCCGCTGGTATCGTATCGCTCAAGGAGAACTTGCCCAACTTTGAGCAAGGCGACACTAAGATTGCTTGCTTTGGTCCCGCCACAGCTGCTGCTATCAAGGAAGAGGGCTTGCGTCTCGATCTTGAGGCTCCCACCGCTGAGGCTCCCTCAATGACGATGGCCTTGGAGCAATACTTAGCAAAGATGAATAAGTAATAGCATATCAAATTACGCAATATGGCGAGCTGCGGTCATTAGGGCTTGCAGCTCGTTTTTTTTAGAATCTGTTTGATACAACGATGAGCACCATGACAACATCTCCGCGAAACACGTTCAAAAAGAGCGAACGCCTGTGTAGTCGCATACTGATTGATTGTCTTTTTCAGGGAGACAGTCGCTCGGTGTCGGCTTTCCCCATTCGTGCGGTCTTCACTCCCAGCGAGGAGGTGAGCGGAGTGTCTATCCTTATCAGTGTGCCCAAGAAGCGTTTTCACCATGCTGTGGATCGCAACCGTGTGAAGCGTCAGATACGTGAGGCTTACCGCAAGAACAAGCATCAGTTTATCGAACAGGTAGCCCAAAGTGGCAAAGGGTTGCTGGTGGCCTTCCTTTATGTGTCTGACAAGATGGAGAGCACCGAATATATAGAGAAGCGTGTGGTGCGCCTGCTCGATAAAATGGGTGAGGCGTTATGAAAAAGTTGCTCACCTTCATTCTGCTGCTGCCGATATACTTCTATCGTGCTTGCATATCGCCCCTCACACCCCCTTCGTGCAGGTTTACTCCTACCTGTTCGCAGTATGCCATCGAGGCACTGAAGAAGCATGGCCCTTTCCGTGGACTATACCTTACTATACGCCGAATCCTCCGTTGTCATCCCTGGGGTGGCTCGGGCTACGATCCTGTGCCATGAGCATCTACGATATCCATTCACATTATCATCCCGGTAGGGTGGGCACTGCTATCACGCAGCTCACTGCCGATACCTTCGAGATAGAGCCGGGTGGCTACTACTCTGTGGGGCTGCACCCCTGGTATATCACCGACAATTGGCGCGTGGAGATGGCTACGCTTTCGGTAATGGCGCTGCACCCGCAAGTGGCGATGATAGGTGAGGCGGGCATGGACAAGAAGGTGAATGCTGCGCCGCTCGAACTGCAGATGGAGGTGTTTCGCGAGCATGTGAGACTGAGCGAACTGGTGCGCAAGCCGCTCATCGTGCATTGTGTGAAGGCGGTGGACGAATTGCTTGCCATACGTCGCGAGATGAAGGTCGCAATGCCTTGGGTGCTTCATGGTTTCCGTGGCGGGGTGGAGCAGTGGCGTCAGCTGTCGCGTGCAGGTATTCGCGTCAGCATAGGCGAGCATTACGACGAGGCGCTCATCCGCGAGATACCCCTAACGGAGCTCCTTATCGAAAGCGACGAGGCTATCTGTGTCAACGACATCTACGAGCGTGTAGCTGCCGATATCAATGTGGATGCTCAAGAGCTGCGCAATCAGGTGTGGCACAACATATACCAGCTACTCAATGTTTCATTCTAAGCATTGAATATTATTCTTGCTGAAGACGTTGATATTTCGACGTTTTTTATGTAAATTTGCACGTTGATATTAAGATAAAAACAATATAAACCATTTAATACAATAAATCGTATGTCAAAGAAAGCATTATTGATGATTTTGGACGGTTGGGGTTTCGGTAACCAAGGTAAGGGTGACGTTATCTTCAACACTCCCACTCCCTACTGGGACTATCTGATGAGCACTTATCCTCACTCTCAGTTGCAGGCTAGCGGTGAGAACGTAGGTTTGCCCGACGGACAGATGGGTAACTCTGAGGTAGGTCACCTCAACATCGGTGCCGGCCGCGTAGTATACCAGGACCTCGTGAAGATCAACCGCGCATGTGCTGACAACAGCATCCTCCAGAATAAGGAGGTAGTAGCTGCATACAGCTATGCTAAGGAGAACGGCAAGAACCTCCACCTCATGGGTCTCACCTCTGATGGTGGCGTGCACAGCTCACTCGACCATCTCTTCAAGCTCATCGATATCGCTGGTGAGTATGGCATCGAGAATACTTATGTACACTGCTTCATGGATGGTCGTGACACTGACCCCAAGAGCGGTGCAGGCTTCATCGGCCAGCTCGTAGAGCACAATGCTAAGATTGCATCTATCATCGGTCGTTACTATGCTATGGATCGTGACAAGCGCTGGGAGCGCGTGAAGGTGGCTTACGACCTCCTCGTAAATGGTGAGGGTAAGAAGGCTACTGACATGGTGAAGGCTGTAGAGGAGTCATACGCTGAGGGTGTGACTGACGAGTTTATCCTCCCCATCGTGAATGAGGCTTACGACGGCACCATCAAGGAGGGCGACGTAGTGATCTTCTTCAACTACCGCAACGACCGTGCTAAGGAGCTCACCGTAGTGCTCACACAGCAGGATATGCCCGAGGCTGGCATGCACACCATCCCCGGCTTGCAGTACTACTGCATGACTCCGTACGATGCATCATTCCAGGGCGTACACATCCTCTTCGACAAGGAGAACGTAGAGAATACCCTTGGTGAGTATGTAGCATCACAGGGCTTGAAGCAGCTCCACATCGCTGAGACCGAGAAGTATGCTCACGTAACCTTCTTCCTCAACGGTGGCCGCGAGACTCCGTACGATGGTGAGGACCGCATCCTCGTTCCTTCACCCAAGGTAGCTACCTATGACCTCCAGCCCGAGATGAGCGCCTTCGAAGTGCGCACCAAGCTCGTTGAGGCTATCCGCGAGGATAAGTACGACCTCATCGTGGTGAACTTCGCTAACGGTGACATGGTAGGCCACACTGGCGTATACAGCGCTATCGAGACTGCTGTTAAGGCTGTTGACGAGTGCGTGAAGGACGTTATCGAGGCTGCTAAGGAGACTGGCTACGAGGCTATCATCATCGCTGACCACGGTAATGCTGACAATGCAGTGAATGCGGATGGTTCGCCCAACACCGCTCACTCACTCAACCCCGTGCCCTTCGTATATGTAACTGAGAACAAGGACGTGCAGCCTGCTGATGGTATCCTCGCTGACGTAGCTCCCTCAGTATTGAAGATCATGGGCTTGCCCGTACCGGCAGAGATGACTGGTAAGCAGCTTATTTAAGTCAATTAGAAATTAGGGATTAGGAGTTAGGAGTTCTCATCCGAATGATGATATCGCGGAGAAGGCTCTTAATTCCTAATTTCTAATTCCTAACTCCTAATAAAAGAACATGGTAGAAGTCAACGGTGTAGTCGTATCATTCGACGTATTCAAAGAAAAGTTTTTGTGCGACCTTGAAGGTTGCAATGGTGCTTGCTGCATCGAGGGCGATGCTGGTGCACCCATCACTCCCGACGAAGTGAAAGAGGTAGAGGCTCTGCTGCCCGAGATATGGGACGAGTTGCTGCCCGAGGCACGCGAGGTCATCGAGCGTCAGGGTATCTCATATCACGATCCCAGTGGTGAACTGGTGACATCGATTGTCAATGGCAAGGACTGCGTGTTTACCTGCTACGACGAGAAGGGTTGCTGCTACTGCGCTATCGAGCGCGCCTATCGCCAAGGCCGCGTATCGTTCTATAAACCTATCTCGTGTCACCTGTACCCCATCCGTGTGGGTGAGTATGGTCCCTACCGTGCTCTCAACTACAACCGCTGGGATGTGTGCAAGATGGCTGTCCTTAAGGGTAAGAAGGAGAATCTGCCACTTTACAAGTTCCTCAAGGAGCCTCTTATCCGTCGCTTCGGTGAGGATTGGTATGCCGAGCTTGAGTTGGTGGCTGATGAACTCGTCAGTCAGGGCATCATTTAAGGTCTCTATCTGCTCTTCATGCGGCGTATCACTCGCTTCCTCTTTCGTGTGACACTTGCTCTGTTCTTGCTGAGCATAGGAGGCGTGTTGCTGTATCGGTATGTGCCGGTGCCAGTGACTCCGCTGATGTTGCGCAATGCCTTGAGTGCTGCAGTAAAGGGTAATCCCACGACTTTTCATCACGATTGGGTGCCCATAGAGGAGATGTCGCCCCACCTGGCAAGTGCTGTGGTGGCCAGTGAGGATCAGCGGTTTTATCAGCACAACGGATTCGACTGGAAGGAGATAGGCAACGCTATTGAGGAGCGTAAGGCTGGCAAGCGTAAGCGGGGTGGTAGCACCATCAGTCAGCAGACGGCAAAGAATGTGTTTACCTTTTGTTCTTCTACCTGGGCACGCAAGGCCATCGAGGCTTATTACACGGTACTGATAGAGTGGTTATGGCCGAAGGAGCGCATCCTTGAGGTTTATCTCAATAGCATCGAGATGGGTCCGTGTATCTATGGAGCTGAGGCGGTGGCGCAGCAGCACTTCGGCAAATCGGCCGAGAAGCTCACGCGCTCAGATTGTGCCCTGATAGCAGCTACGCTGCCCAACCCCAAGCGCTATAGCTCGAAGAGTCCGAGCAAGTATATGCGCAAACGGCAGAACGATATCCTCATTCAGATGGGGAAGATGGGAAAATAAGTGAAGGTTGATTTCTTAAACCTACCTATAAAAGATCACGCGCGAAGCAGATGCTCGCGCGTGATTCTTATTATATAGTCTCCTTAAACTCCCTCTCCGATTGGAGAGGGGGAGAGGTTTATGCATCGATGTTTGCGTAGGTAGCATTCTTCTCGATGAACTCGCGGCGCGGACCTACATCCTCGCCCATGAGCATAGAGAATACGTAGTCAGCAGCAGCAGCGTTCTCGATGGTAACCTGCTTGAGCAGACGTGTCTCGGGGTTCATGGTTGTCTCCCACAACTGCTCGGGGTTCATCTCACCAAGACCCTTATAGCGCTGGATAGAAACGCTGTTTTCATTGCCATTACCAAACTCTGCGATGAAGCGGTCCTTATCGGCATCGTCGTAGCAGTAGCGCTTGTTCTTACCCTTGCTGCAGAGGTAGAGGGGAGGTGTAGCGATGAAGAGGTGTCCGTTCTCGATGAGCTCGGGCATATAACGATAGAAGAGTGTCATCAAGAGGGTGTCGATGTGAGAACCATCGACGTCGGCATCGGTCATGATGATGGTCTTGTAGTAGCGGAGCTTATCGTAGTTGGCCTCCTTGCTGTTCTCGGGGTTGAGACCGAAACGTACACCGAGTGCCTGAATGATGTTGTTAACCTCTTCGTGCTCGAATGCCTTGTGCCACATCACGCGCTCTACGTTGAAAATCTTACCACGGATGGGGAGGATAGCCTGTGTGATACGTGAACGACCCTGCTTGGCTGAACCACCCGCTGAGTCTCCCTCGACGATGAACAACTCACAGTTCATGGGATCCTTGTCAGAGCAGTCGGCCAACTTACCGGGGAGTCCACCACCTGTCATGGGGTTCTTGCGTTGTACGCTCTCACGTGCCTTGCGGGCTGCGATACGAGCCTGTGCTGCGAGTACCACCTTGTCGACAATCATCTTTGCCTCCTTCGGGTGCTCCTCAAGATAGTTGGTGAGCGTCTCGGCTACAGCCTGCTGCACAGCACCTGCCACCTCAGAGTTTCCGAGCTTGGTCTTGGTCTGTCCCTCAAACTGGGGCTCAGCTACCTTGATAGAGATTACAGCTGTCAAGCCCTCGCGGAAGTCTTCACCGGCAATCTCCACCTTGGCCTTCTCGAGTGCCTTGGTGTCCTCGGCATACTTCTTGAGCGTACGGGTAAGCGCGGTACGGAAACCTGCCAAATGGGTACCACCCTCGATGGTGTTGATATTGTTAACGTATGAGTGGATATTCTCAGAGTACGAAGTGTTGTACATGATAGCTACCTCGATGGGTACACCCTGCTTCTCGGTGTTGAGGTAGATGATGTCGTTGAAGAGGTGCTCGCGTGATGAGTCTACGAAGCGAACAAACTCTTTCAAACCCTCCTCAGAGTGGAAGGTCTCAGTGCGTGCCTTGCCCTCCTCGTCCTTGTCGCGAAGGTCGGTAAGGGTGATGGTGATACCTGCATTGAGGAATGCAAGTTCGCGCATACGGTTAGCCAATACATCGTAGCTGTACTCGTGTGCAGTGAAGATACTGCGGTCGGGCCAGAACTGCTGGCGTGTACCGGTGCGGTCGGCGTCACCTACGGTCTTTACTGCGTAGAGGGGCTTACCGCAAGAGTACTCCTGCTGATATACCTTACCACCACGGAATACCTGGGTCTTCATGTGAGTAGAGAGTGCGTTTACGCACGATACACCTACACCGTGCAGACCGCCGGATACCTTGTATGAGCCCTTGTCGAACTTACCACCTGCGTGGAGCACGGTCATAACTACCTCGAGAGCTGAGCGCTGCTCCTTCTCGTGCCAGTCTACGGGGATACCGCGACCATTGTCCTGCACGGTGATAGAGTTGTCCTCGTTGATATATACCTCGATATGGCTGCAATAGCCGGCCAATGCTTCGTCGATAGAGTTGTCCACTACCTCGTATACAAGGTGGTGCAGACCCTTGGCGCTGATGTCGCCGATGTACATAGCAGGGCGCTTGCGTACAGCCTCAAGACCCTCAAGTACCTGAATGTTTTCCGCCGAGTAGTTGCTCGCTGCGTTTGCTTTGATTTCTTCGTTTATTTCCATTTTGCTAATGTATTTTCTGACAATATTGCCTCCTTCAAAGAAGGAGGGCCAAAAACGGAACAAAAATACGAAAAAAAAACGACAATAGCTGCCTGTTGCCTTTTTTTTTGGACCTAAATGCGTATATTTGCGATAAAATATTATTTGTAAAAGATTTAAGCCATTTGATATGATGAAAAAGACGCTTATTTTGTCCCTAATGCTTGTCGTTTCAAGCGTGTTGTTTGCAGTGACGATTGCTGATGCCAATGTGGGGGAGGTGGCTGTCGTGGAGAATCCTCAAGCGGTGGTGGACCTGGTCGAACGTATTGGAGGTAAAGGTGCATCAAATAAGTTTGTGTTTGTGCTCGACCCGACGAAGAATCCTACGCAGGAGGAGTTTACCATTGCCGGAGCCAAGGGTAAGGTGCTGATTAGTGGCAATACGCTCAGTGCCATCACCACAGGCCTGGGTTGGTATTTGCAAAACTATGCTCATATTAACATCGCATGGAACTCGCTGAATGAGAAGACTGCCACGGGCGAGGCATATACAAAGCTGTCGCGTCTACCTGTACCTTCTGTCGCAGAAACGCATGTGTGTGATGCCAAGTATCGTTATTATCTGAACTATTGCACCTTTGGGTACTCAATGACCTCGTGGACATGGAAGCGCTGGCAGCAAGAGATTGACTGGATGGCGCTGCATGGCATCAATATGCCGCTACAGATTATTGGTTTTGAAGAGGTGTGGCGCCGTTTTCTGACCTTAGAGGTTGATGGCGTACGTAAATATAACTATACGGATGAGGAGGCAAAAGCATTTGTTGCCGGACCGGCCTATATCGCTTGGTGGGGTATGAACAACCTCGAAGGGTGGGGCGGTACAGAACATGATGGTTGGGGAGGCGTGCAGGATGATGCCTGGTATGAGCGCCAGAGCCAACTTGCTGCAAGCATTCTCGGTCGTCAGCGCGAATTGGGCATGCAGCCTGTGTTGCCCGGATTTTCGGGTATGGTGCCTAGCAACTTTACGGCTAAGACCCATGTCCCCACCGATGCCAACGGAGGTGTTTGGTGTGGCTTTACCCGTCCACGCATCATTGACCCTACCTACAGTGGATTTGCTGATATTGCCAAGGATTACTACGATTGTCTCCGTGAGGTGATGGGCGAAAGTCAGTACTACTCCATGGATCCCTTCCATGAGGGAGGCAACATCAGTAGTGGAAAATACGATGAGGCTTACTATGCTGTGTATGAGGCTATGGAGGCTGCTAAGAAAGGCTCGCAATGGGTGATTCAGCAGTGGCAGTGGGACCGCAATCAGCGTAAGTCTATCCATGCCGTTCCTGCGGGTCGTCTGGTTGTGCTCGATCTCTTTTCTGATGGAAAACCCGCTTTTGATAGCTATAATGGCTATGCTCCACAAGAGGCAGTATTTTGCGCCATCCCCAACTTTGGTGGTCGCTCGGGTTTGATGGGCCGTTTGAACAATATGGCCGATAACTATTTCACTTACAAGGCAAAGTATCCGAGCATACAAGGTATTGGCGTTGCTCCCGAGGCAATAGAGCAGACCCCGGTGACATACGACTTGCTCTTCCAACTTCCGTGGATGGGGGGCAAACCTGATATGGAGCAATGGATAAAGGAGTATGCGACAGCTCGCTATGGCGTAGCAAATGCAGAGGCTCAGCAGGCATGGGAGTTGCTCCGCCAAAGCGTGCTCAACTATGGCGCCGATGCGATACAAGGTCCGGTGGAAGATGTGTGGGCTGCGCGTCCTAACCTATATGTACGTCCTGCCAGCACGTGGGGAGTGACATTGAACAACGCGGGAGCAATCTATACGCGAGAACGTCGTCAGATGCTTGCCGATGCAACTTCAAAATTGTTGGGTCAGCATCGTAAGCTTGGTCTCGACAAGGGCTCGGTGTATGAGAGCAACTACAACTACGACTTGGTAGAGCTGGGAGGTGCAGTGATGGCCGACTATGCTTATGATTTGTTGTTGGGCATTCAGCAGGCAAAAGATATGGCCGGTGAGCATTTTGCATCAGATAAGTCCTATGTGGCTCGTCGCGATGCGTTCTTGGCTCTTATTGCCGATATGGATGTGTTCAAAGGTACCAACCTGAACTTCCGTTTGGGCAAATGGACGCAAGAGGCCCGTGATGCCGCTTCTGAAGTGGCAGGGGCAGTCTCTGCTACTGCCGATTGGTATGAATACAACAATGCTCGCACACTGATTACCACTTGGGGCGATAAGGTGCAGAACGGAGGACTCAAGGACTACTCGTATCGCTCATGGCAGGGACTTCTCAAAGATTACTATTTGCCCCGTTGGGAGTATTACTTTGCTAATGGCTGCACAGGATGCGACTACTTCTTCTTTGAGTGGAACTGGGCGCATGGCAAGGAACATGCCGTAGGGCAGACCGCAAAGAGTGATGTGCCTCTTGTGGCTGGTCAAGATGGCTATAGCTACGACCGTATGCCTGAGGGCAATACCGTGAAGGAGGCGAAAAGGCTGTTTGCCAAGTATTTGCTCCTCATCAATACGGCTGAAGGGGTCTATTATGCTTACCGCCACCTACCGAACAATCTCTCGGGTAAGTTGGTGATAAAGGCTTCGGCTGGAAGCAAGCTTAATTTGGCTCCCTATTTGGGTAACCTACCCAATGTGCTCATTGAAGGTGATGTATTCTCTCAGCCGGCATCGCATGTCAAGCAGGTCTCTGTACGAGAAGATGCGCCTCATGGAGTATACAAAGCTACAGCTACCTTGCTCGATGCTACTGTTGTCACCTTTGAGGTAGAGGTGGAGTAATCCTGAAGGGTATAATCATAAGCAGAAGCGGGGCGACTCAG
>JAFZFZ010000105.1 GCA_017557005.1 Bacteroidaceae bacterium
CACACCGTCAGGGTGAGCGATTGGTATCCACTTCAGATCTTCGCCAATGGTAACATCCTCTACCAACTTGATGGTGTAAGGAATACCGATAGTACGTGCTCCAATCTGCTCAGACATCCACATCAAGTTACCTGCATTGGCGATTTCATACGCACCCTCAGAATTGAGCGTTGCAGGCTCATATGCGCCAGTATATATATTGATACCATTACGCCACTCGTCTTCCTCAGCTTCACCACCTTGGAGTTCCTCTTGGATCCAGTCTGTCACGGTAATGCCCTCAAAGCAAAGTATATCTTTCAAGCTCATATTGATGGTGTATGACTTGCCACCTACCCAGTTGTAGACGTCGTCCCAGTATTTGAGATTGGCACTCGCAATCTGTTCACCACTGAGTGTAAAGGCAAGGTGCTCATTCTCGGCAGTGACGATGCTGAACTGGATATTCTTACCTCGGAAAGCATCGCACGACAAATCCTCCGATGAGTTGGATGGCAATGGCAATGCCATAGCGTAAGCGGTATATACACCATCCTTTGCCACCTCAGCATTGATGTGGGTGGTGACGCTGTTATGCTCATCTGTGTATGACAGATTCATTGTGGGATTGTCTGACGTTGCACGCACCTCCACCATAGCTGAGCCAATAGGGGTCACGTCGTCGTCCACCTTCATAGTAATGCTTTGGATGGTAGCAGCACCCGGGCGCTTGTTAGTAATGATGAAGCGGAAAGTGGCTGGGATGTTGTTGAAATAGATGCTTGCCGACGAGTTCCTCATATCTCCCATACCGTACATCATCATGTAATCGCGAAGGAACTCAGGATTCTGCGACGTCGTTTGAGTAAAGACGTTGGGCATATTCAAGTTTGCGAAGAATTCGATATCATCTGCATACAACCTGTTATCCCCTGTTATGGGTGCTACCGCAAATATGTGTGTGGCAGATTCAACCTCTGATGGTAGGTATCTGTTGAATGTTACAAAATCGGCCCTGTTAGGGGTGCCATCAGCACTTTCTTTTGGTTCAATTGTGACATAGGAGTGCCAATTACTTATCTCTTCCATTTCATCGAAACTGTTGAGAAACTTCTCCTTTCCTAAGTCCAAGATGGAAACCACAAGTTCCTTGGCCAATAAATCCTCTTCCCATTTGAACATGAGGTTGCCACTGCCTTCTGTGTCATCCCACACGGCACGGGTAGCCGCCTTGGTGGTAGGCTCATCGGTCGTGGTGAAGCGTACCTGTACATACTCTTCCTTGGGCGTGTCGGGTGTTGGGGGCACGATGTCAGCCTGCTGGCAAGCGACGAAGGGTAGCACTGCCAATGCACCAAATATAAATCTATTTATCTTCATAGTTCTATCAATTATAAGATCCAAATTCTGAGTCGTCGCTATCAGGGAAGGTGCCTATTAGGCCATCCTCTTCGACCTTAACGACGCAGGTCGCCGACTGGCCATTGGCTGCGGTCACGGTGATGGCGGCTGTGCCAAGACCTATAGCTGCAACCTTACCGTTGGCGTCAACGGTAGCCACAGAGGTGTTGCTACTCTCCCATGTGAGTGTCTGCTGAGTGGCATTGCTCGGATTGATGGTGGCTGTGAGTTGCAATGACTGGCCTTCCATCATAATAACCTCTGAGTGGTTCAGTTCCACAGAGGCAACATCTACAAATTCCTTTATCGCCACATATACCTCCACCACATCGAGGGTGTTGACTGTGCCATCGCCATTGACATCGACCTGGGTGAGGGTGACACCTTCGTCAGCTGTGCCGAGGATGTAGCTGTAAATGAGTTCCGCATCGGCAGCGCTGAGTTTGCCGTCGCCATTGACATCGGCTGGCAAGGTGGTTTGTGCAGCTACACCCGACGATGCAGCCAAGCAAAGTGCTAATATAGCTATCTTTTTCATAATCTAACCTTTTTACCATTAATAATATTCACCTGCCCCTTTTGCAAGATTGACACACGCTGACCCTGCAAATTGTAGATGAACAGGGTTCCGCTTGAGTTAGCTGCCTCGGGATTAGCAATGCCGTTATCACCAATCGTGAACTGGCTGCTGTGATCGGCCGTGGTGTAGCACACCACTTCGCTGCCAGCTACACCTACGGCAAAGAGACCTGTAGCATCTACTGCATGGATGCCATGGGGCAACTGCGAAAAGTCGCACATCCAGGTACAGAGGGGTTCGCCCGATGTGGGCAGTGCGTCAAGATTCTCGCTGCTCACAGACACAAAGTGTCCGCGAGCAGTGCTACCCTCAACAAGAGAATGGGTGTCATGGTAGGCAGAACCTAATGCGCCCTCCTGAATGGTGGCTCCATCGGGTAGCACGATATAAAGTTCGACGGCCGTGAATTCGATGCCCGAACTCGTAAGATGTAATGTGAGCGGAACTTGCGAAGGGTTGTCGCAGTTGCCCACGGTGATGTAGAGGCGATTGTCGTTGATAACATCTTGCGCCCATGCCCCTATAGGCGCCATTACTGCCACAAGGACGAGAAGAAGCCCTCTCACAACTCTCCCGAAGGGGAGGATTGCTGACATCGCTGAAGATGCCGTTGCCTTGCTCTGTTGTAATGTTCTTTTCATATTACTTCTATTTTTAGTTTATTTTATATTGTTTTTTAGTCCTCTAACGGGTTCGTCTGACGATTCGAAGCCTTGCAGATGGCATTCAAAGCACCAGCACGGAAGTCTATGCGTGAAAAAATGGTATAAAATTAGTTTGATTGCGTGAAAAAACTATTACATTTGCAAAAAAATATCAATTACCTTTTTGGGGATATTATTTCCTATTTTGGGTAATATGCTCACTTAACACAATAATGCACAATGCATTAGAAAATACACGAAACCACTTCCACTACATATGGCAACACCATCGGAACGACTCATTTTAGGTAAAAAATCACTGCAAATCACCTGCGGTGAGGTCGGATACACTACAGGCTTTGCCATAGCCTCTTTTGCAGCCGAGGAGAGGTACGTAGACCCCGATGCAAACTACTACTACATCCTGCTGGTGCGCCAAGGGACTATCAGCCTCAGCTGCAAGCTATACAAATACAAGCACATCGCCACAGGCACCATGGCCTTCATCCCCAAGGGCAGCCGCTACGAGTTTACCGCGAGCGAGGACTCTGAGATTATGTTCTTCGCCTTCAGCACCACCCTCATACGCACCGACAATGAGATGCTCGAGTATTTCTGCCACCATGCAGGCAAGCGCAGCTACACCTTCAACACACTGCCCATACGCAGCGGCATGGACGACTTGATTACGTTAATTGACCGCCAGCTGCGCGAGCGCCGCATGAAGAATGGGGGCATAGCACAGGTGTGGAACTCATACTTCTTCCACACCATGGTGGCATACTACAGCAAGGATGAGAACACAGCCTTCATGCGCCCCATCATATCGGGTGCTGTCGACTTCGAAGCCTTCGTGGAAAACAACTACCTCGAGGCCGATGGCAACGTAGCGCAGCTGGCAGCCCTATCGGGCATGTCGTACGACGCCTTCCAAGACAAATTCACACGCACATATGGCATCACCGCCAAGCAGTGGCTCGACGAACGCACACGCGAGCAACTCATATCGCTCGCCAAAACCCCCAGCATGACTCCGCAGGAGATGGCTGCCGCCCTGCGATGCACAGCACAAAAACTCAACAAGCTATGCCAGCGCTATTGGAGCATCCCCCCAGGTGAACTCATCCGACGCTGGAGCAAGAGCGAGCAGGGATAACACCCTACTCGCGGGTGAACTCCTTAGACAATAGGTTGACAGTTGACAGTTGACAATTAATATAGGCACTGTCCCCGATGGCGAAAATAGTGAATAGTAAAAACTCTTATTTAAGTATTATATATACATAGTATATATAATACTTAAATAAGCCTCTCTATATAGGGTATACTTGGCAATACATACAGCACAGGGTATTTGTCAACCGTCAACTGTCAACCTTGCCTCGCGTGGCGCACGCGCATTATGCACGTATCCCTTTTTGCTTAACTTACGTTTGCGCACTCCTCTGGGGAGTG
>JAFZFZ010000106.1 GCA_017557005.1 Bacteroidaceae bacterium
ACTGAGCGAACTGAGCGCGTACGTTAGCCTTAGCCTGCTCCATGAGGTCGTTCTCCTCGAGCTTGATGCCAGCCTTCTCTACGAGCTGCTCCTTCACGAGGTGCCATGAGAGCTCCTTGATGGTGTTAGCGTAGTGCTCGTTTACGTAGTCGTCACCCTTATCGGGGTTGTTGATGTGCATGATGCGCTTGAGCACGTCGTCAGCAAACTTGAGTTCGCCGATGCGGTTCATCACATACTCGCGTACGTCGAGGAGGAACTTATAGTCGCTCTCGGGTACGAACTGTGTGGTGAGGTCAGCCTTCACGCGAGCACGGAACTCCTCTTCGCTGTTTACAGCACCTTCGCCGTATACGATATCGAAGATCTCCTGGTTCAAGTCACCGGGAACGTAGCGAGTAATCTCGCTGATCTGGTAGCTGAAGTTGCCGTTTACGTTAGCAGCCTCTTCCTTGCTGATCTTGAGGAGTGAAGCGAGTTCAGCCTCGTTGCCATCGTATGCCTCTCGGGGGTTGATGGTGATCACATCACCTACCTTTGTACCCTCAAAGAGAGCTGTCTGTGCAGCGTTCTTCATGTACTTGGGCAATACTACAGCGTCCTCAGCCTGGATGCCACCCTCTACGGTGTTGCCATTCTCGTCGAGCTGACACATTGTACCCTTCACCATGTCGTTGTCAGCATACTCCTCTACCTTCTCGTAGCGGCCGTTGCGCTGAGTGTACATGTTTACCTGGTTGTTAACCATCTCGTCAGAGATCTGGATGGTATAGTAAGGGAGAGTATCCTCTGCAGTGAGAGTAGCGTCAAACTGGGGAGCGAGAGCGATGTCGTAGAGGAACTCGAGCTCGTCCATAGTATCGAAGTCGAGCTGCTTCTGCTGATCCTCGTTGGGGAGGGGCTCACCAAGCATGTCTACCTTGTTCTCCTTGAGGTAGCCGTATACAGCCTCCTGGAGCATCTTGTTGATCTCCTCAGCCTTTACAGCCGAACCGTATTGCTTCTTGATCAAGCCCATGGGCACCATACCGGGACGGAAGCCGGGGATGTTAGCCTTCTGGCGGAATGCCTTGAGAGCCTTTTCTACCTTGGGTTCATAGTCAGCCTTAGCCAACTTTACAGTGAGCATACCTTTTACTTCGCTCACGTTCTGCAATGTAATTTCCATTATTTTATACTTATATAATTATATACACTTTTGTTTCAGCCTGCAAAATTAGTGCAAACCGAACGAAATGCCAAATTTATTTGAGCATTTCTGAGGTGCAGCCTAATTTAAAGCCGCGTAGCGGATTAAAGAAAGTGCAAGGCAAGCAAAAAAGCAAGTTCACTCAGTGCAAACCAAGCGAAATGCCAAGCACAACTCAAAAATACTTCTTGCCATTTCGGATGACCACACCCTCTGCACCCCCCTGCACGGGACGGCCCAGCAGGTCGTACATCCTCGTGTGCTCGCCCTCATCCGTCACCAGATCCTTCATGTCACTGCCACCGCGGAAGTGGAAGGTCGTGCGGCCCGTCGCAGCATCGTAGTTGATGTCTGTGAGGGGCTTATCCATGGCAGCACCAGCCTGCGTGATAGATGCCGGCACTGAGGTGAGCGTAAACTCATGGTTTGCAGCGCCGTACAGATGCTTAGTCGGGTTATATCCAGTGACGAAACTCCAGTTATTATTGGCAGGCACCACATAGTGGCGGTAAGCCGCCTCAGCGTTCACCTTATTGCCTCGCCAAGCCGAAGCCAGGTAGGTCACCTGCGACACGAGCAATCCCTCGGCATAAGCATAGCTGTTCCACCCCTCTCTGCGGATAGTCTCCACGAGGTAGAACGAAGCAGTATCAGCATGTGCGACGGCATCATCAGCCACAAAGATGCGATATCCCGCGCCCTCCTCCTTGGTGGTGCCAATACTCATGGTAGCAGGTTCCTCGAGCGTAGTCATGGGAAGCCAACCCAGCGAGTAGCGTTCAAAGGCCGTATAGCCACAGGGTACGAATCCCTGCGCATTATACATACCATAGTCCATCACGCTCCACACATCCATCGAGAGACTGGTATTGGCAGGGTCCGCCGTATTGTAAAAGTCGGGCAGACCGAGGATATGGCTAAACTCATGTACGAAGGTACCTATACCTGCCACCTCGGGGAGGTCCATCACCAGCTCGCCCGAGCAGGCATAGCGCTTCACCCTCATACCATTTTCCAATGTGAGCGATATAGAAGAAGCTTTGGCCCATACCGCATCGGGGGTTTTGTTGGGGGCAGCATCCGTTTGCGCCTCATCGCATCCGGCATACACCACATATACGATATCCACTATGCCATCTCCGTTGTTGTCATAGTCAGTAAAGTCGGTCAGCCCCATCGAGTATGCCTTACGACAAGCCTCGCTTATCATGCCCGAAGTATTCACATCGTTCCCCGACTTGTTATTTCCACCATAGTAGGCCCGATTGTTGTCAAGCGTCACAGGACCTATCACATCAAATGTAGGCACATACAACCCGAGCGACTGCTCACGGAAGTAGTCGCGTGCACTACCGGGGATGCTCACCTTCATCTTCAGCTGCTGGCCATACGCTTGGCTGTACTCATCGATGTTCACCTCCTCGGCATAGTTATCAGCATTGTATCGCTTGCTCAGGAGGCTGTTGATACTATCCGCCTCCACCGAAAAGGGCACATCAGCAAAGGCCACAAGGATAACCACCGCCTTCGCCTCTCCGATAGTAGGGAACTCCTGCCACAGATAGTCGCCCGTGGCGCGAGTAGCAGTTTCCTGCACGTCAAAGTCATGCGGCATCCCCATACGAGGCAACGCCTCGAACCCTTGAGCATAACCCATGAGGCTGCTCATGAGGCTGAGCAGCAAAAATAGATGTTTTATCTTCATAGTTGAAATTCCTTCTTGCGTAATACGAAACTATTGCTCAGGTACTTGGCACGCACGGTAGCGTTGGCAGCCAGTTCCTCGGGCGTACCTTCAAAGAGGATGCGTCCCTCAAAGAGCAGGTAGGCACGATCGGTGATAGAGAGCGTCTCCTGCACATTGTGGTCGGTGATGAGGATACCGATGTTCTTGTCCTTCAGCTTCCATACGATCTGCTGGATATCCTCCACGGCGATGGGGTCAACACCGGCAAAGGGCTCGTCGAGCATGATAAACTTAGGGTCGATAGCCAGGCAGCGTGCTATCTCCGTGCGTCGGCGCTCGCCACCCGAGAGCTGGTCGCCCAGGTTCTTGCGCACCTTCTGCAGGCGAAACTCGGCAATCAGGCTCTCCAGCTTCTCCTTCTGGTACTCCTTGGGCTTGCCCGTCATCTCCAGCACCGAGGCGATGTTGTCCTCCACGCTCATCTTGCGGAATACGCTGGCCTCCTGTGCCAGGTAGCCGATGCCCACACGAGCCCGCTTGTATACGGGGTCTGAGGTGATCTCCTGGTCGTCAAGGAAGATGCGTCCGCCATTGGGCACCACCAGTCCGGTAGTCATATAGAAAGAGGTCGTCTTACCCGCACCGTTCGGGCCCAGCAGACCTACGATCTCACCCTGCTTCACATCAAACGTCACGTCGTTCACCACCGTGCGCTTGCCATATTTCTTTACCAGATGCTCAGCGCGGAGCACCATCTTATCCTGTTCGTTCATTATCGTCACTTTGCTTGCGCAAAGTTACATCTTTTCCCCGAAACATTGTCAATATTAAAGATAAATAACCTTTTATAAGCTGCAATTCACAAGAAAAATGAAATTTTAATCTGCTGCGCAGCTTAAGATATTCGCTCAGCTTGCACTAATTTTAATCTGCTGCGCAGCTTGAAATTAGGCTGCGGCTCAGAAATGCTCAAATAAATTTGGCATTTCATTCGCCTTGCACTAATTTTGTCCCCCATGTTACGCAAGTCACTACACACCTTAGGCTGCTACCTGCTACTGATGCGCCGCACCTTCGTGCGTCCTCAGCGCAGCACCATATTCTGGAAGCAGTATGCACGCGAGTTCTACAACCTCGGCTACAACTCCCTGTTCATCGTCATCCTCATGTCGTTCTTCATCGGTGCGCTACTGTGCGTGCAGATCAAGCTCAACGTGTGGGCTCCCTGGATGCCCCGCTTCACCATCGGCTACGCCATGCGTGAGGTCATCCTGCTCGAGTTTGCCTCCAGCATCATCTGCATCATCCTTGCTGGCAAGGTAGGGTCAAACATCGCCTCCGAGATAGGCACCATGCGTGTGACGCAGCAGATTGATGCGCTCGATGTGATGGGCGTCAACTCCGCCTCCTACATCCTGCTACCCAAGATACTTGCCATGGTGAGCGCCATCCCCCTGCTGGTGACCTTCAGCATCGCCTCGGGCTTCATCGGCGCCTATGTGGTGTGCTGGGCGGGCGGTTACCTCTCGCTCCCCGACCTCACCTTCGGTCTGCAACACGACTACGTATCGTGGCATCTATGGTCGGGCTATGTCAAATCGCTCGTCTTCGCCTTCATCATCGCCAGTGTCAGCGGCTTCTACGGCTACACCGTGCAGGGCGGCAGCATCGAGGTGGGCAAGGCTGGCACCAACTCCGTAGTGATGAGCAGCGTGCTCATCCTCTTCTCTGACCTCATACTCACCAATCTACTCATGGGATGATTACACTGACCAACATACACAAGTACTTCGACGACCAAGAGGTGCTGCACGGCATCGACGCCACCTTCGAGGAGGGCAAGACCAACCTCGTCATCGGCCGCAGCGGCTCGGGCAAGACCGTCTTGCTGCGCTGCATCGTCGGACTCCTCACCCCCGAGCACGGACAGGTGCTCTACGATGGGCGCGACATACACCGCCTCTCCAAGCGTGAAGGCTCTCTGCTGCGCCAAGAGATGGGCATGCTCTTCCAGGGTGCCGCCCTATTTGACTCGATGAACGTATTGCAGAATGTGATGTTCCCCCTTGAGATGTTCTCCAACATGACCCTCCGCGAGCAGCAACACCGTGCCCGCTTCTGCCTCGAGCGCGTAGGCCTCACCGATGCCGAAAGCAAGATGCCCTCCGAGCTCAGCGGCGGCATGCAGAAGCGCGTAGCCATCGCCCGCGCCATCGCCCTGGAGCCCCGCTACCTCTTCTGCGACGAGCCCAACTCGGGCCTCGACCCCATCTCATCGCGCATCATCGACAGACTCATCAGCGACATCACCCACGAGTATGGCATCACCACCATCGTCAACACCCACGACATGGGCTCGGTGCGCGGCATAGGCGAGCAGATCGTGTTCATCCACGAGGGGCGTGCCGAGTGGACCGGCAATAGCGCCACCCTCTACGACGCCGCAAGCCCCCACCTGCGCGAGTTCCTCGAGAGCGACCGCTAAGAGCAACACACACCACCATACACAAACAAGGAGGGTGCGCCACATGGCACACCCTCCTATTGTATTTATCCTATCACCCGCCTTACGCCTTGGGTGCGATGAATCGGTAGAGGTTACAACCCACGAAGTTGCCCACCACGAGACACGGATACAGCATCAGCACCTCCACGATGTGAGCCCCCGTGTAAGCCACCGGCACGGTGAGGTAGTAGAAGGCATCGGCCAAGCAGTGAGGAAATCCGCAGTTGATGAACAGAGGCACACCGAAGAGCAGCGCCAGCATCTTACCCTCGCGAGCGAAGGTCACCACCGTGGTCATGATAAATCCGCAGCCTATAGCCAGCAGTCCGGCACGCACAGGGCCCAATGCCAAGCGACCCTCGAGGATGCGCTGTGCAGCGCCACCCAAGTCCATGGGCGAGAGGCGCGAGAGCAATGCCACCAGCAGACAGCCCGTGATGTTACCCGCCAAGATGAAGAGCAGCTTACCTATAGCACTGAGCCAGCAGCTACGTCCCTGCTCATCGCGCAAAGGCACGAAACCCGCCGTACCCGTATAGAGAGGCAACTTATAGTTCACCACCGTGAGCAGTCCGAACGAGAACAGCACAGCACCCACAATACCCGTATAGGCCAAATAGCCCCAGCCCGCAATGCCCACAGCCACACCTGAGAGAATAGCCGAGCGGAAAGTAGCAGAATTTATCATCTTGTCGTATTCTATTTTAGTTAATCATTGTATTTTCAAGTGCAAAGATAGTGCAAACAAGCGAATAAAGTCGCCCTTTATTTTCTTCGAGTGCCACCAATCGATACATTTTCTTTATAAAAACCACCTACATACCCCGTTTTTTACTACTTTTGCAAAAGGAACTATGCAAAATGTTTACGATGCCTGTTGAATGGTGAAAGCACTGCGCTGCGGTGAAAGCTGCTTTGCAACGGTGAAAGTCACTGCGCTGCGATGATACCATCCGGCAGGCCATAATTACTAACTCCTAATTACTAACTCCTAATTATTATACTCCTCATGCTCCTCCCTCCCCACAAAGACCCCATGGGCGCCGCCATTGCCGACTACCACCGCACAGGACGTGCCGGCACACTCCGTGTGTTCTCCTCACAGTTCGACGAAGATGAGATACCCGTCGACACCCTCTTCCGCACCTATCCCGAGATGCCCGCCCTCGAGCAGCGAGCCCTCACCCTGGCCACCGGCCGCACCCTCGACGTAGGCGCAGGCAGCGGCTGCCACGCCCTCGCCCTGCAGGCCATGGGCAAGGAGGTCACCGCCATCGACATCTCCGAGCTCTCGGTAGAGGTGATGCGCCAGCGCGGCGTCACCGATGCCCGTGCCATAGATCTCTACGACGAGCACCTCGACGACAGCTTCGACACCATCCTGCTACTCATGAACGGATCAGGCATCATAGGCAACATCGATGGCATGGAGCGTTTCTTCCAGCGCATGAAACGCCTGCTCGCCCCCGGCGGCTGCATCTATATGGACTCCAGCGACCTCAAGTACCTCTTCGAGGAAGAAGACGGCACCTACCTCATTGACGTTGCTGGCGAGTACTACGGCCTTGTCGACTTCCGCATGCAATACAAGCAGGTCAAGGGCGACACCTTCGACTGGCTCTACATCGACTTCGACACCCTCTCCTACTACGCCGAGCAATACGGCTTTGCCACCGAGATGGTGTGCGAGGGCGAACACTACGACTACCTCGCCAGACTCAGCATGGCATAGCAAGAAACAGGAAAGGCCTGCTGGGTTACAGCAGACCTTTCTTCCAATCATTTTTTTTTTGGGGGGGGAACCCCGCATTTACTTCTGACGTATGTAGATATTCATCGGTGTACCAGTGAAGTTCCAGCGCTCGCGGATCTTGTTCTCGAGGAAGCGCTTGTAGGGCTCCTTCACGTACTGGGGCAGGTTGGCAAAGAACACGAACGAGGGTACGCGGGTGCCGGGGAGCTGCATGCAGTACTTGATCTTGATATACTTACCCTTGTTTGAGGGGGGAGGTGTAGCCTCGATGATGGGCAGCATCTCTTCGTTGAGCTTGGCGGTGCTCACCTTGGTGGTGCGGTTGAGGTAGGTCTGCTTGGCCAGCTCGAGTACCTTGAAGATGCGCTGCTTGGTGAGGGCCGAGGCAAACACGATGGGGAAGTCCACGAAGGGGGCGAAGCGCTCGCGGATGGTGTCCTCGAAGTACTTCATGGCTTTGGTGCTCTTGTCTTCCACGAGGTCCCACTTGTTGATGACTACCACGAGGCCCTTCTGGTTGCGCTGCACGAGCGAGTAGATGTTGAGGTCCTGGCTCTCGATACCGCGGGTGGCGTCGAGCATGAGGATGCAGACGTCGGCATTCTCGATGGCGCGGATAGAGCGCATCACGGAGTAGAACTCGAGGTCTTCGTTGACCTTACCCTTCTTGCGGATACCGGCGGTGTCGACAAGATAGAAGTCGAAACCAAACTTGGTATAGCGGGTGTAGATAGAGTCGCGGGTGGTGCCGGCGATGTTGGTCACGATGTTGCGGTCCTCACCAATGAAGGCGTTCACGATAGAGCTCTTACCTACGTTGGGGCGGCCTACTACGGCGAAGCGGGGTATCTCCTCGGTCTCCTCGTCGGGGGTGGGAGCAGGGAGCTTGTCGATGACCATGTCGAGGAGGTCGCCGGTGCCGCTACCTGTGAGGGCCGACACGCAGATGGGGTCGCCCAAACCAAGCGAGTAGAACTCGGCCGAGTTGTACTGCAGGTCGTAGTTGTCGGTCTTGTTTGACACGAGGATGACGGGTGTCTTTGAGCGACGGAGGATGGAGGCCACCTGCTCATCGAGGTCGGTAACGCCGTTCTGCACGTCGACGAGGAAGAGCACTACATCGGCCTCCTCAACGGCGATGAGCACCTGCTTGCGGATCTCTTCTTCGAAGATATCGTCGGAGTTGACTACCCAACCGCCGGTGTCGACGATTGAGAACTCGCGGCCCGTCCATTCGCACTTACCATACTGACGGTCGCGGGTGGTACCTGCCTCATCGGCCACGATGGCGTGGCGGGTCTGTGTGAAGCGGTTAAACAGTGTGGACTTACCTACATTGGGGCGTCCTACGATTGCTACTAAGTTTCCCATTTCTTTATTTAGTTAGGAATTAGAAGTTATGAGTTAGGAATTGTTTTTGCCGTGGTGGCCTCGTGGAGTTTTAACTCCTAATTCCTATCTGCTAACTCCTAATTTTTAATCAAGGTTATATCCAAAACTGCGCAGTTCCTTGTCTGAGTTGCGCCAGTCTTTATCTACTTTCACGTATGTCTCAAGGAAGATGCTCTTGCCGAAGAACTGCTCGAGTGTGCGGCGGGCTTCGGTCATCACCTTCTTCAGGGCCTTACCCTGGTTGCCGATGATGATGCCCTTCTGCGAGTCGCGCTCCACATAGATGATGGCATTGATGTGGATGCTCTTGTCGGTCTCCTTGAACTGCTCAACACTCACCTCGCAGGCGTAGGGGATCTCCTTGTCGTAGTAGAGGAGGATCTTCTCGCGGATGATCTCGGTGACGAAGAAGCGGGCAGGCTTATCGGTGAGCTGGTCCTTACCAAAGTAGGGAGGGCTATCGGGCAAGAGGTCCTTGATGCGGCGGAGCACCACGTCGACGTTGAAGTCGTTGGACGCCGAGATGGGGATGATCTCTGCCTGGGGCAGCAACTCGTGCCAGCTCTCGACGAGGGTGGTGAGCTCTTGCTGGTTGCTCATGTCAATCTTGTTGATGAGCAGGAGGATGGGCACATTCATGCGCTGCACCTTCTGAAGGAAATCCTGGTTCTTGTCGATCTTCTCCACCACGTCGGTGACGTAGACGAGAACATCGGCATCCTGCAGGGCCGACTCAGAGAACTGCAACATCGACTCCTGTAGCTTGTAGTTGGGTTTCAGCACACCGGGGGTGTCGGAAAAGACGATCTGCATGTCGTCAGTATTGACGATACCCATGATACGGTGGCGGGTGGTCTGCGCCTTGAAGGTGGCAATGGAGATGCGCTCACCGACGAGTCTGTTCATCAGGGTGGACTTGCCCACATTGGGGTTGCCTACGATATTTACGAATCCTGCTTTGTGCATGGAACTAATTAGGAATTAGAAAGTAGGAGTTAGGAATTATTATAAAAATGCCTATTCCGAAATACAGGAATGGCTAGGAGCAAAAAAGTTAGGAGTTAGGAATTTAGGCCTACCGGAGCATTAACTCCTAACTCCTAATTCCTAACTCCTAACTAATTGCTTGCGCCGCAAATTAAACTGCAGCTGCTGTCTCGATAGCCAACTTTCCACGATAGTAGCCGCAAGCGCCGCATACAGTGTGGAATACATGCCACTCGCCGCAGTTGGGGCAGATGGCCAATGTAGGAGCTACTGCCTTGTCGTGAGTTCTTCTCTTGGCAGTTCTGGTCT
>JAFZFZ010000009.1 GCA_017557005.1 Bacteroidaceae bacterium
ACTACGACATGCAGCTCGCACGTCGCTTGGTATCAGGTGTAGATATCTGGTTGAACACTCCCACACGTCCTCTCGAGGCATCTGGTACATCAGGTGAGAAGGCGTTGATGAACGGTGTTGTAAACTTCTCTGTACTCGACGGTTGGTGGCTTGAGGGCTATCGTCCCGGTGCAGGTTGGGCACTCACTGAGAAGCGCACCTATCAGAACCAGGATTACCAAGACCAGCTCGATGCTGCTACTATCTATAGCATCCTTGAGAACGAGATCGTGCCCCTCTACTACAACAAGAACGCTAAGGGCTACTCTGAGGGTTGGATCCAGGTAGTAAAGAATTCAATCGCACAGATTGCTCCTCACTACACCATGAAGCGTCAGCTCGACGACTACTACACCAAGTTCTACAACAAGTTGGGTAGCCGTTTCGCAGCTCTTTCAGCTAACGACAATGCTAAGGCTAAGGAGATCGCAGCTTGGAAGGAGACCGTAGCTGAGCGTTGGGATTCTATCGAGGTACTCTCTGCTACCAACGTAGCTGAGCTTGATGTAACCAGCGGTAGCGATGTTAAGCTCACCGTAGTACTCGACGAGAAGGGTCTCGACGATGCAGTAGGCGTAGAGTGCGTAACCATCGCAACCGACTCAGAGGGTAAGGAGCACATCCACGCTATCGATACCTTGAACCTCGTGAAGAAGGAGAACAACATCCATACCTTCGAGTGCACAGCCACCGTTAACAACGCTGGTCTCTTCAAGGTAGCATTCCGTATGTATCCCAAGAACGCAGACCTCCCTCACCGTCAGGACTTCTGCTATGTTCGTTGGTTCTAATCACTTCTTGTGATTATATAAACGAAAGGCCGACTATTAGTCGGCCTTTCTTGTTTTCTCAAGCAACTTGCAAACATTGTAAAGTATGCTGAATTTAAATGCTTCGTGCGTGCAATATTTCCGTGCAAAGGGACGGATGGAAGAAAAGAAACGATTCTCAGAGGCTTATTTTTTTGCATAATCTGCATATATACACGGTGTTATGCTCTATTTTCTTTGTCGAGATTTTTTTCCTTCTCAGAATAGATGCGCTTGTTATCCCACAATCCAATAGCCGAGGGCTATGAGCACCAAACCTATGAGGATGCTGGCAACGACATAGCTTGCAAAGCCCATGATGTTTCCTCCTTGAAGCATCTGCATGCTCTCATTGGCAAAAGTTGAGAAGGTAGTGAAGCCACCACACACACCCGTCGTGAGCAATAGACACCACGAACTATGCGATGATCCCCATCGGTGGAATATGGCAAACATGAGTCCGAAGACGAAACACCCCAAGAGGTTTACCGCCAATGTTCCCCATGGAAACCCTTGGTGGCAAACGCCTTTGATTATGGTTGATAGGTAGTATCTCAGCATACCACCGAAGAAGCTACCTATACCTACGATCAGCATTGACCTTATCATCCTATAAGGTCAGTCTCTGATGATGTTAAGAACCAGATAGCCACCAAATAGCTGTAAAGTCATGCCGGGAAGACCCATGCGGAAGTCTTGCAAGGCGAGGTAGAGGTTACCGGTAAGTGCCCATTCACCCATGGTGCCCAATACCTGATAGGCGAGTATCACGCCTAAGAGTGAGAGTAGGGTCACCTTTTGACTGCGTTGTGCCATGAGTCCGGCAGTTATAGCCAGCAGGGTCGACTTCATAAGAATGGCGGGCAATACAGCTACTGCGGGCATGCCAAAAAGAAGCGAGTTGACGAGGGGTGAGGCTATTGCCGTGAGCAGGCCCACTCGCCAGCCATACTTGTAGGCACCCACGAGTGTAAAGAAGTAGATGGGAAGCCATGTGGCACCGCCTTGGGGTACGAGGTGGCACAGTTGGGGTAGGAGGATGTTGCCTGCTACGAAGATGAGAGCCATCCAGTATGTCTTGACTTCGTTGTATAGCAATGCGTAGAATTTGATAGTCTTTTCCATTATGTGTGTTGGTTTATAAATTTACTGATTACTGATATCATCTCGTCGATGGAGTCGAGGTCAACGCAGAGTGTCTCTACGGGGCAGAGCCCATCGCCTCGGCGATTGAGTATGCGCTCGGTCAGCTCTCGGTAATTGTTGCTGATGCCATACGTCTTAAGTAGGTCTAATGCCGGGTAGCTGATGACATCGGCATACACCTCGCTTACGCCACCATAAATCATCAGAGCTGCGGCTCCCTTGCCTATCACCTTATCGGCAATGAGAGCTCCTTGTAGGAAATGCTCGTCGTCTTGGCATAGCTGCCACAGGTCGGCCACGCCCCGTTGGTGGAAGGTGCGTGTCACATCTCCTTTACGTATTACGCAAGAGTATGCGCCTTGGTGCAACATGTCAGTCAGTTTCTCCATCTAATTTGATAGTGTGTGGTATTATAATGCGTTCTGCTTTAGTTCCTCTACGAAATGATCGATGCGTTGTAGCTGGCGTGGAATGTTGATGCGTTGCGGGCAATGCTTGCTACACATATTACATCCGATGCAGTGGTTGGCTTGGCGCAGCTTGGGCACGCTGCGGTCATATCCGACGAGGAAGGCGCGTCGGGCCTTTCGGTAGTTCTCGTCCTGCTGATCCTCGGGTATGTTGCCCTCGTTTACGCACTTGTTGTAGTGTAGCAGGATTGCCGGTATATCGATGCCATAGGGGCAGGGCATACAATACTTGCAATCGTTGCACGGTATGGTGGGGTATTCTCTGAGCAGGCGTCCTGTCTCGTATAGGAACTCCTTCTCCTCATCGTTGAGAGGCTCCAGGGGTGAGTAGGTGCGTATATTGTCCTGCAGATGTTCCTTGTATGCCATACCGCTCAGTACGGTGAGAATGAGTTCGGGGGTACCGGCAAAGCGGAATGCCCATGATGCCACGCTGCTTTCGGGTGAGCGTTGCTTGAGTCGGCCCACGATGTGGTCGGGTACTTTTGATAAGCGTCCACCGAGCAGAGGCTCCATGATGATGCAAGGGATATTGTATCTTTCGAGCGACTCGTATAAGCCTTTGGCATTTGAACCGTCCCAATCCACATAGTTGAGCTGTATCTGTACGAAATCCCAGTGGTACTCGTCGTGCAGTGCCAACAACTCATCGAACACATCTTGTGATCCGTGGAATGAGAATCCCAACTTGCGTATGCGGCCTGCCTTGCGTTCCTCGAGTAGGAATTCGAGCATTCCATTGTCAATATATCGATGGCGGAAGTTTTCCATGCCGCCACCGCCCAGCGAGTGTAGCAGGTAGTAGTCGATGTAGTCCACCTGTAGCTCCTCGAACGAACGGAGATACATCGCCATAGAGTTTTCGCGCGTGGGGTTAGAGAAGTTCGATAGCTTGGTTGCGATGTATATAGATTCGCGTGGATGACGCTTCAGAGCGATGCCGGTCGACTTCTCTGACCATCCCTGTACATATACAGGTGCTGTATCAAAGTAGTTCACACCATGTGCGATGGCATAGTCCACCAACTCGTTCACCGCCTCTTGGTCAATCATCTCTCCCTCGCCCTTGGGGTTGGGGATGGTAGGCCAGCGCATGCATCCATATCCCAGGATTGATATTTTGTCGTCGCCCAGTGAGGGGAAGCTCCTATACGTCATTTTATCGGTAGGGATTGGACCTAATTCGCCATTTGAATTCTCTGTTTGAGTCTTGGGTTTGCATCCATATAGTGTAGCTGTGCCAGCCACGGTGCTGATACCTACAATCTTTAAGAAATCGCGTCTGTCCATATATATAATATGTGTGTGTTTGATTAAAAAGTTGAAATCTTCATTCCGTCAGGTAATCTCGCCGGTGATTAGTTTATCTTATGTCGTTCGTGACCCTCTACATAGATAGCGCTGAATGGACGTGCAGGACATAGGTTCTCACATGCGCCACATCCGATGCATCGCTCTATGTCAATTACGGGAATGCGACGTGAACGTTGAGCTTCGGGATCCGAAGGCACCATTTGTATAGCACCTACGGGGCAGTGTCGCGCACAGTTACCACACGAGCGTCCGTCGGTAAGGGGGATACAGTTTTTCTTTACCCACACGGCATGTCCGATTTGAGTCGATGCCTTATCTTCGCGTGTGATGGGGCGTATGGCACCTGCGGGGCACACCTCTGAACACTTGGTACACTCGGGTCGGCAATAGCCACGTTCGTAGGTCATCTCAGGTTGCATCAGTCTCTTGAGGTCGGTCGATGGTGTGAGCACTCCATTGGGGCAGGCCGATACACACAGCTGGCATGCCGTGCAGTGCTGAGCAAAGTTGCGTGCGCTCAGTGACCCCGGAGGCAATAAGTGTGTTTGGCGGTCGGGGGCAATCTTATCTTGTATGGCCGCTAATCCGCCGTCTACCTTCTTTTCTTGTGCCTTGATGGCCGAGGTAGCTACTACGGCAGCCGTGGTAGTTAGGAAGGTACGGCGCGATGTATCTACCGTTGCAACCTCAGCACCGTTCGCTGTTGTCGGGGCCGCCTTCACGTGTTTGTATGCTATGCCATGTTTCTTGCAAGCATCGATGCAGTCCATGCATCCTACGCAACGCGTGTAGTCAATCTTCTTCTCTTTGCTATTTATGCACGAAGCTTTGCAATTGCGTTGGCACAAACCACAACTGTTGCACTTTTCGGTATCTATCACCGGCTTAAACCATGCAAATCGGGCGATGTATCCCAACACCGTACCTACAGGACATATCGTGTTGCAATAGGTGCGTCCGCCGCGCCAAGCCAACAGTGCCAATATCGCCAGTGTAGCAATGGCAATGCCCAATGTGATACCGCTATGTATCCACACCTCTGTCTCGTAGAAAGCATAGCTTCCAATTCGTTCAGCAAGGTAGGCCAATCCGTTGTTCCCCCATTTGTAGAGGGGCGCCAATAGGTTGCTGGCAATACGTCCGTAAGCGCTATAGGGTGCCAAAAGGTGGGCCAATATGCCGCCACCGAGCACCAATGATAGAGTGAAGAGCACCAGCATCACGATACGTAACCAGCGCTTCTCGGGCGAGTATGTGTAGCGGTTCTTCTTTGCCTTTCGGCCCATCCAAGCGAAGATGTCCTGCATCACGCCCAGCGGACAGATGATAGAACAATATACTCGGCCACACACTAAGGTGAGTGCCACGAGCACAATCACTACCCCCACATTCAGAGCTAATAGCGCGGGGAGAAACTGGATTTTGGCCATCCATCCGAGCCATGTGTGCAATGTGCCCGTGAAGTCGAGAAACAGTGCTGTGATGGCTACATAAAAGAGGGTGGCAAGAGCAATTCTGATTTTTCGTAACATGGTAGTTTCGTTTTGTGTTTGTCCGCAATAAGGTGTATCGGTATATATGTACTGATTTTTAAGTTGTTTCGTATTGCAAATATAAATTACTTTATCGAAATATTCTAATTTCTGTGTACAAAATTACAATATATGGCTTACAAATTTTCTATAGCTCTAATACCTATTTGCATATATTGGAACCATATTCTCTTCTGAGGGCCAGTGTGGAAGGTAGAAGAGTGGGCGAGGAGTACTTCCCGTGCCATTCCATTCGATGCGCCTCACTTGCTCCAGGCAGGGGGCTCCGAAGGCGAATGAGCGACCATAGAGTAGTATGGCTTGTCGTGCTTCGTCCACCTTCCATAGTCCGCCGCCATAAGCGCACTCTTCGCCCCATTGCAACAGTTCGCTATGCTGGTATACGTTGCCAAAGCGCAATACGCCCTCGCTAGTGATGATAAATTTCTGATACATTTTACATGTTTAGGGGTTAGTGTTTAGTGGCCCGGATGGCACCTTAATACCATTTCATTTTTTATGTTTTAATTTCCAATTTCAATGAAGTCCATTATCAACTTCACTGTAGGCTCATAGTTTGTGAAGATAGCATTCTCCCATGTGTCGTGCACCGTATGGTAATACTTGAACGCATCGCCATGTTCATTCATGAAGAAGATGCAAGGCACGTGGCGCTCGGCGAAGGGGTAATGGTCACTATTGTCTGCCAGCTCGCTACGCTCCAATGCCTTGAAGTATCCCTTCTCTGCGTTGATCTGTTCCATCAGTTCGTAGCCCGCCATACCCTCGTCGCTCACTTCGCAGTATTGGTTGGGGTAGTTGTCTGCTATCATGTCGAGGTTAAACAGGTACTTTATCTCACTCAGTGGCACCAGCGGATGCTCGGCATACCACACCGAACCGCGCAGGTTGGCATCCTCGCCCGAGAAGGCGATGAAGTACATGTCACACTCCGGTGTGTGCTCGGCATAGTGAGCCGCCAGCGTGATGATGGCCGCCGTGCCCGATGCATTGTCGTGAGCACCCGGGTAATAGGTCTTCTTGCCTAGCTTGCCCAGGTGATCGTAGTGTGCGGTAAACACATAGCAGCTATCGTGCCGCTTGCCCTCCACCTTCGCTATCACGTTGAAGCACTCGTAATCCTCCAGAAACTCGTTCTCCATGTTCACCTTCACCCGCTTCGCGTCGGTGGGGAAGTCCGGCTTCACCCAAATGATGGGCTTCTCCCTCACCACCTCGCCATAAGCCTTGTAAAACTTGAGCGGCTCCTCCCACGTATAGATGAGTCCCACGTTCGAGCACTCCTTGCTCTGCAGCCTCTTGAAGTCCGCCAGATGCTTGTAGCTGAACATGAAGTCGCACACCACCATCGCCCCCTCATACTCCGGTGAAGCAAGGTCCACAAATATCTTGTCGGCATCGTAGTTGAGCGTATCTATATAGTAAAGGTTATACTCTCCCTTAATCGAAGGGTTAAACTCCCTCAGCGTAAAGTCCACACCCGGCACCATCTTCTTACCGTCGATACTCATCTCCATCTTACCAGGGAAGGTGTTGATGTTCAACTTAAAGGGTTGGCACACCACCTCGTTGGCGCCATTGCGGGCAAACTCTTTAGCAATCCATCGTCCCGCTTTGTTGGCACCATCCTCAGCATAGCCACGTCCTTGATACTTTGCCGAACTCAGTTCCTTTACAATCTTCTTGTAGTGCGCTAAGTCTTGAGCGCTGAGTTGCACGGTAATCACCGCCAACATGAGTAGTAATAGCTTCTTCATATTCTATTGTATGTCTTATTTATATCGTGCTATTGTAAGTGCAAATGTAGTGCAAAGAGAGCGTAGAACAAAATAAATCATTTCTTTTTTGGTGCAGCCTAATACTATAAATAAGAATAGGAGCACCCGAGGGCACTCCTATTGCTTTAGGTCTTATTTGTCATTCTGACGATGGACGAATCTCAAAGGGGCTTCGTCTTCGTCATTGTTTTCGTTACTTCATGCTCACACTCACGCGGGTTCCCTTGTAGTCGATGGTCTTCTCGGCTCCGCCTGCTACCTTGATGTTGAACTTGCGGGTGAGGAGCATGCCGGGGAAGTTGCCCTTGCGGGTGTCGATGGTGAGGGTCTTGCTCTTGTCGTTCCACTTGAGAGTGATGGTTGAGTACATACCCTTCTGGTAGTTGTAGTTGTCGCCTTCGTCTTCGTAGAGGGTGAACTCGGCATCGGCACCGGGGTATACCATAATGTCGAGGTTGTCCCAGGGCTTCTCGCTGGTGTATTGCACCTCGGGGCCTACGGGGATAATAGAGCCTGCCTTCACGTAGAGTGGTGAGTAAGCAAGGGGAGCATTGGCTTGTACATTCTGTCCGCCATCGTAGAGGGCATTGGTCCAGAAGTCGTACCATTGACATCCCTCGGGGAGGTATACCTCGTAGGTCTTCATTTCCTTCCAATCAACAGGGCGGTAGAGCTCGCCATTGGTTTCGCTCTTGTTCCAACCCGACAACTCGTTGGTGTGGATGATGCGCTCCTGTGTATAGAGGGGGTGTGCAACGGGGCACACGAGGATGTTGTGACCATACATATATTCGTCGCCCATGTTCCACACGTTCTTGTCGTGCTTGAAGTCCATGATAAGCGGACGCATGAAGGAGTCGTCGTTCTTGCTCACCTGCCATGAGAGGCTATAGGTGTAGGGCATGAGGCGGTAGCGGAGCTTGATGGCATCGACGAGAGCATCGTACACGGGTTCACCGGGTTTGCCGTAGTAGTAGATCTCGCGATATACGTCGGTACCGTGGCTACGCATCATGGGAGTGAAGGCACCATACTGCATCCAGCGTACGTAGAGCTCCTGATATTGGGGGTTACGGGTGGCCGAGTTGTGGCCTTGAGTGCTGTATGAACCGGCAAAGAATCCGCCAATATCGGTGTTGGTGTTGGGGTTAGCGGTGAGGGTGTAGTTGAGGCAGATGGGAATCTGACGGCGGAGGTTGTCCCATGATGAGCCAACGTCGCCACTCCAAGTGTTGGCGCCATAGCGCTGCTGGCCGGCAAAGTAGCTACGGGTGAGGATGAACACGCGCTTCGTTGAATCGACGCTACGCTGGTGCTGGTCAACACCGCCCACGGCAAAGAAGGGGTAGAGGTTGCGCACTGAGCGCCATGAACCAAGGGCGGTCATCTCATCGAGGTCAGAGTCCTTGTACTGCATGTGGTCTGGGTCGGTAGAGTCCATCCACCAAGCATCGATACCCATCTTGTGCAGGCGGGTGAGGTGGTTCCAGTAGATGTCGCGTGCCTCTTCAGAGTATACGTCGTAGCAACGCACACCGCTGATATAGTCCATGCGGGGAGGCCAGAAGCCGAGTCCGCTCTCAGGCCATGTGTAGAACGACATGAGATGACCCTTCTCCTTCAGCTCCTTGTAGGGCTTGGTGTGAGGACCGAATGATGACCATATAGAGATAGAGATGTGGGCATTCTTCTCGTGTACCTCATCAATCATGCGCTGGGCATTGCCAAACTCCTCATTGAGGAACTCCATCGCGTTCCATGTATAGTTTGATCCCCAATACTGCCAGTCCTGAATGATGCCATCGAACGGCACGCCCAACTCGCGGTAGCGGTTTACTACCTCGAGCAACTCACGCTGGCTCTTGTAGCGCTCGCGGCTCTGATGGAAACCATAGGTCCACAAGGGGAGCATGGGCACCTTACCTGTGAGGTGACGCATCTCGGCAATCACGCGATCGGCATTGCCGCCATATACGAAGTAGTAGTCAACGGCTGTGCCCACCTCGCTCTCGAGCACCATCTCACCGCTCACGCCCTCGTCTGGGGTGATGAAGCGGGTAGGTGAATAGTTGTCCCAGTAGATGCCGTATCCCTTGATGCTCTGGAATACGTGTGCATAGTCCTCGAGGTTGCTCTGTTGCATGTTACGGTTCTCGCCGCGTTGCGACATCTTGCCGTTCTGCAAGAGACCTACACCATAGATGCCTTCGTCGGCATCAACCATAAAGGTCTGTTTTACCTTGAACTTACCCAGGTCGGGACCCTGCTCGATGGGGGTGAAGGCTGCTTCGCCCTCCGAGGTGATGATGGCACCCGTGTTGTCGGCAAAGGTCACCTTGCCGTCTTTGACAATCACGGTGAGGGCCGAACTCTTGTATACCTTGGCACCGCCCTGTACACTCTCTTTGACCTTTACCTTGCCAGGCTCAGCAACAACTACTAATGAGCTACGACTATCGTCGCCGCTCTGAGGCTTCTCAATACGTACTGTGCGAGGTGTGTAGAATGTCACCTTCTGTGCATTTGCCTCCATCCATGCCGATGCGGCAAAAGCAACCGTGATAGCGCACATTGATCTGAAAAAATGTTTCATAGTATGTGTGTTATTGATAAATGTGTTTTCCTTTTTATTGTCTTTGAAAAAGCGAATAGTGCAAAGATATGATTTTTTGTCGTAATATCTACAATTGTTGTCAACTAAATACGATGAGATAGTATATTCTCTCCTCGAAATGGGAAAAACACAGGCAAATCCTATTTCATTTTCTTTGTTGTTAATATATAAGATATAAGAAATCATCAATATCTTTGCAGCATAAATATATGAAAATAGAAGAAGCCATACTATATTGCCTCGCAAGCCAAAATAGAGGGATGCGAACGGAACAGATTGCGGAAATGATCAATCGCCAGCGATTGCATATCCGCAAGGATGGACAACCAGTTACATCCAATCAGGTTTATGCCGTTATCTGTCGCTTTCCCGACGTCTTTGTCAAGGCAGAAGGACGGATTATGTTGATGATATAATAGACAATTATGCTAGCATACACATACATAGAAAAAGGAAAGTTCGCTTTGGTAGAGAAGCCGAAGCCTGCATTGATAGAGCCAACCGATGCCATTGTTCGTGTGACGATGGGCAGTATCTGTTCGAGTGACCTGCATATCAAGCACGGAAGTGTACCCCGTGCGGTACCAGGTATTACTGTCGGTCACGAAATGGTGGGCGTTGTCGAAGCCGTAGGCGAGGAAGTCACCCATGTAAAGCCAGGAGACCGAGTGACCGTAAATGTAGAGACCTTTTGCGGAGAGTGCTTCTTCTGCAAGAATGGCTATGTGAACAATTGCACCGACCCGAATGGCGGTTGGGCGTTAGGATGCCGAATTGATGGCGGACAGACCGAATATGTGCGTGTGCCTTTGGCCAATCAAGGACTCAATCGTATTCCCGATAACGTGACCGACGAACAAGCCTTGTTGGTGGGCGATGTCTTGGCCACCGGCTTCTGGGCGGCTCGCATTTCTGAGATTACTGACAGCGATACGGTATTGATAATAGGAGCAGGACCTACTGGAATATGTACCCTTTTGTGTGTAATGCTCAAGAAGCCTAAACGTATCATTGTATGCGAAAAGTCAGGAGAAAGACGTCGCTTCGTTCGTGAGCATTACCCCGATGTATTACTCACCACTCCCGAAGAGTGCAAGGAGTTTGTTCTCCAGAACAGCGACCATGGTGGAGCCGACCGAGTACTCGAAGTGGCCGGAGCCGACGACACCTTTCGCCTCGCGTGGGAGTGTGCCCGTCCGAATGCAATTGTAACGGTGGTTGCCCTTTATGACCAACCGCAAGTACTTCCTCTTCCCGATATGTATGGCAAGAACCTTACCTTCAAGACGGGTGGCGTGGATGGATGCGATTGCGAGGAAGTCCTTCGCCTGATTGAGCAAGGCAAGATTGACACCACACCACTTATCACGCACCGCTTCCCTTTAAGTGAGATCGAGGAAGCCTATCGTATTTTCGAGAATAGGTTGGATGGTGTTATTAAAGTGGCCATAAAAAACGAATAACCATGCAAGCTCCCCTAATAGAAAATTCCACTAAAGAAGAACGATTGGCTTACGTCAATGAAGCATGGAAATGCTTGCATGATTGTGAGGCATGCGGTAAATGTCGTATCCTGAAAGGTCGAGATCCCGAAATACTATATGCCGACTATATAGAAGGCAAACGGAGTTATATGGATATTACATTGGAGGTTAGGAATAGAACTTACTAACGCCCCAATGTAAAGTCCGATAGTTTTTACTTGCCGATGCAACACATTTACACTATTGATTGTAAGCGTTTTAGCCTTTTAATCGGTACAACTCGCATTTTCACAATGACACGGAAAATACTCACAAATTCATCGTGCTGAAAATCAGCGATTTCGATATACGTGTTGTACCGCGCTTTTCAAGCTCATTTTCAAGTTTCGGTAGACGCCAAATTGAAGTGATTCTTATTCAGCCTCTTACCGCATTTGCGTTCCAAATGATTTCTAATGCAAAGGTACAATTTTTAAGCGATATTACTCAATGTTTATCGTTGGAAATTACACAAATGTGTGATTTTAGTTTTTTCTTTTGTAGGAGTACTATAAATCATCGTGCGCGATAAGTAAACGACGTCATTGTCTGCTATATTAACGCAAACGATAATTTATTATGGTTGTATCATTTAATTTATGAATCTGAAAAAATCAGGATATAATTTATTTCCCTGCAAGTATGCAAAATATATTGATTGCAGGGAAATAAAACGACTTTTTCTATTTGTTTTATTTATGCTTTAAAAATTGAGCATTTTGCGACGGTAATCAAATGCCATCCAATATTGTTTTTGCAAAGATGGTGAAAGGAACGA
>JAFZFZ010000010.1 GCA_017557005.1 Bacteroidaceae bacterium
ATAAATGTGTACAAAGCTTAGCCTATGTAGGGGGACAATCTTAAGACTTGGACAACATCTATATTATTACCTTTTTTTATGCTGAGTGTGGGCAACAATCTAAAGGATTTTTTTCTGAACGAGCCATAGATAAAAAACTTTCACCGCGGTGGCGCGAAAGTGTCACCGCGGTGAAAGAAAAACGCCACCGCGGTGGCGTGTAGGTGTCACCGCGGTGACGGAAATTTTTTGAGGGCTTTTCTGAGAATTTTGCAGGGATGCAGATGATAATTCATAGGGTAGGGGAAATAGTAGCAAAAAGGAGCTACATATTTGCTGCCAACGCCAACCCATTTATGAACTTTTCACCTTATAATGCGCCTGTGCGAAAAAATATGTTAAAAGTTTTCAAGAAATGTTTTGCCAATTTGGGGAAATTTGTGTTACTTTGAGGATTGATTTGAAGATTTGTATCACGAAACACACAGGTCTAATAACGAAAAACAAACGATATGAACAAGTTAGCATCAAAAAAAATGTGCTTTGCACTCATCGCCTTTATGGGTGCGTCGCTGTCCATGGTTGCGCAAGCAACAGACGTCAATTTAGCCCTCAAGGCTATCAAGGTAAATGCGTCGGTCAATTCCGATGAGGTGTCTCTAATCGCTGACAATGCTCGTGTGAAATATTGGAGCACCGAGGGCGCTGACCTCAGCCAGTATCAGTATGTAGAGTTTGAGTGGTCGGCCACCTCAAAAGTGGTGGAGGCCGATGTGTATTGGGCAAAGCCTAATGAAAAAAAGGGAACAGCATTACCTTCTGATGCCTATCTGGCCTACTGGAATGGTGAAGACTGGGTGAAAGATGCTAGCTTGAATGCTGTAAACGAATCGTATGGAAGTTCTGTCGCAACCGAGCTGCAGGCCAAGAAGGTGCGCATCTATATGTTGCGTGCTGACTCGGTATGTGGTATTCGCGAGGTACGACTCATGGGTTACGAGCGTGCGGTGCCTGGTGAACTTTATGAATGGCCCGAATATAGCTGTGCGCTCAACTATAATTATCGCTACGACTTCCCCAATGGAGTAGAAGCTCCCACGAAGGCGCTGCCCGAGAATATCGGTCAGGCAGGTTCGCGTCAGTATGGTTGGTGGAACTTCGTGTGGGGTCCCAAACGCAGTGAGTATGTAACTGATGCGGCTATCGACAGCCTGTTGCGTCATATGGACAAAGAGTTCCGCTATTTCCGTGAGGTGCTTGGATGGCTTCCTGATAAGCGTGCACGTAATGGCTACTATAGCACCATCTGCTTGTTTGGTAGTGGACTTACCACCGATAATGCATCAAACACTGATCGTGGTGGTTGGCAGAGTGCTACGTGGTTTAACGGAAGCAGTTGGCCCATGGTGCTCCTGAGCTATTATCCCGTTGCCTGCTATGACGAGAATTTTACCTACGACAAGAATTATAGCCACGCAGTGACCGACCAGGCTGGTCAGCAGGGTGCTTGTGTGCACGAGGGTATCCACGCCGTGTTTGCCGACCTCGAGGGTTGTAAGAATGCAGCATGGTTCCACGAGAGTGGTAACACCGCCATGCAGGCCGATGCCGAGTTGAGCAAGACTCCTGGCGTATCGCCCGAGAGCATGGGATTCCTCAGTGCATCCAATATGATTGCCCCCTTCATCCCCATTGAGTGCTACTCTGGTTGGCTGCTCGATGGTAGTTTCGGAGGTCCTGGTGCCGAGGGTGTGAACAAGCATGAGGGTAGCCAACAGATTTGCACATGGCGTAACCTGCTTGGTGGTAACCAGTATGGTGAACTCTTCCCCCACTTCCTCAGCGTAACCTTTGGTGATGGTGCGCTCCCTTGGGTATGGCGTTACTGTAAAGGCCGTGTGCTCGAAGGTATTGCCGACAGTATTGGTGAGGTGGAAATTCGACGCTTGATTCGTGAATATCGTGTAAAGCAGGCAACTATCGACTTCGGCAAGTGGTCGAACGCTAGCCGTGGATTGCTCAACAATAACTGGCAGCTCTCTGTCAAGCAAGAGTGGGCACCCTATCTTAAGGAGGTAGAGGTGTGGAAGGCTACACCCTATGCAAATATGTATAAGTGTGATGAGACTGATAGCATCGGTTGGTGGAAACCCGAGTACCGCACCACACCCGGATGGAGCGGTGCCAACCAGATTCCTATCCATGTGACAGGCAACAAGGGTGACGTCGTGCGCATCTACTTTGAGCCTCTGGGCGAGAATATGGAGTGCCAGTTGGCCTTCCGTACTAAGCGTGGTAAGGTATACTACTCACAGCCCGTACAGGGTGCTGGTGAGGTAAGCATCGAACTGGTCGATGTGCCTGCCAACAATGTAATCTTTGCCGTTGTGTGCAACACCGACTATATATATAAAGGTGAAGCCACACGTAAGGCACACTACGACTATCGCCTCAAGATGATGGATTGTGCTTATCAGCCCGCCTCATCAAGCTACAAGTGGTATAACTACAACTCAACCATCAGGGACAAGAACTTCAACAAGGACGACTATGCTGCTGTCGAGACCATCGAAGAGGCTGCAGAGTTTGGCTTCAGCGTGGAGAAGAGCATTGTGAAAGCTGGTGAGCGTGTAAACATTGGCTTCACAGGTGCTTCGCAGTGGATGGTACAGGTGCGCATGTATGCCCTCACTGGTGCTAATGTGTATAACCAAAGCTTCGTTCGCGACGGCGCCTTCCATGTACCTGCTAATCTGACACCGGGCGTATATGTGCTCAAAGCATACAACGCAGGACAGACAGCAAGTGTGAAGATTGTAGTGGAATGAATATAATTTACAATTTGACAATTTACTATTTACCATTGATATACAATTGCTCAATTTGACAATTTAGGTGTCGCGTTTTTGTAAATGGTAAAATGATGAAATTGTAAATAAATTGTAAATTGTACATCGTAAAATTGTACATACAAAAAAATATATATTATGAAAAAACCGTATCTAAAAGCATGGGCGTTTGCTTTACTTGCCTCTGTAGCAGGTTTGACGCAGTCGTGCCGAGACGATTCTCTCTATGAGGAGCCTTCGTGGTTGGGTAACTCCATCTACGAACGTCTGCAGGAAGAGGGCAACTATACCTATACGTTGCGCCTGATCGACTCGCTCGGACTGACCGACGTGTTCCGCCAGACAGGTAGTAAAACCCTCTTTGTGACTGATGACGAAACCTACGATGCCTACTTCGCAAGTAAGGGTATCAAGAGTTTCGATGAGTTGAGTGAAGCACAAATCAAGATGCTGCTCAATAGTGCCATGATTAACAATGCCTACCTCATTGACTTGTTGAGTAATGTGAGTGGTAATCCGCCCGAATCGGGCCAGTGTATGCGTCGCCCCACAGCCGTGAGCGCCTATGACTCCGTATCGCGCATTATGCCTTCGGAGATGCCCAATACTCCTTATTGGGAAAAGTATAAGGATAAGAAAGAGGGCATCGTATTATTGCGCGACAATACTCCGCAACCCATGATTCATTTCTTACCCTCCTATATGCGTAAGCATGGTATCACTAATACTGACCTACAGAAACTTACCAATGGCCAGTGCAATAATGTGAGCGACTCGTATGTAAACGGCATGAAGGTCATTGAACGTGACATCACCTGTAAGAATGGATATATACATAAGGTAGACGGTGTGATGATGTCGGCCGACAATATGGCAAACATTATCAACAACCATCCCTTGATGTCGACTTACGCATCGTTGCTAAACCGATTCAGCGCTCCCTACTACGACGCTACGGCTACAGCGACCTATAACCGCTTGTACAACAACACTGACTCGGTATACGTGTTGCGCTACTTTGCCGAGACATCGGCTGTGGGTAGCTTGTCTACCGATCCTGATGGGCAGACCGTAGATGCTCAGTTGATGTACGATCCGGGATGGAACGAATATATCTATTCAAACACGGCTGGTTATGACCTCCACTACGATGCGGGAGCTATGCTTGTGCCTACCAATAAGGCTCTTGATAATTGGTGGAACGGAGCTGGTAAGGTGATACAGGATATGTATGGCACCTGGGATAATGTGCCTATGAAGGTGTTGGTGAAGTTGCTTAACCTCAACATGATCAATGCATTCTCAGAAACCTTCCCCTCAAAGTTCAACAATATTGTGGACAATGCCACCAAGGTGCCCATTGGTATCAAGCCTGCAGATGTCGATAGCTGCTTCATGGGCTGTAATGGTGTGGTATACTTGACCAACGTGGTGTTCACACCTGCCGAGTACTCATCTGTGTCGTTCCCTGCGTTGATCAACCAGAACACGATGAGTGTCATCTATTGGGGACTGGAACAGCTTAACTTCGAGGCATACCTCAACTCTATGGATTCTTACTATAGCTTCATCATTCCCACCAACAATGCGATGCTGGAGTATATAGACCCCTGTTCGTATGCCACTTATCCGCTCACCATTCTCTACCGTTTCTATTACGACACACAGGCGAAGACCGTGAAGGCCAACCGCTTCAGATACAACGTAGAAACCAAGAGTATTGTTGAGGGCGAGGAATTGGTAGATGCCAACAACGCCGAGATTCTCGACCGCCTGGAGGACATCATCGACAACATGATTGTTGTGGGCGATGTGGAGGACGGACATACTTATTATAAGACAAAGGGTGGTAGCACCATCAAGGTGGCTAATGCCGGTATCGAAGGTGAAATGACTATCGAGGGCGGCTGGCAGATTTTTGAGGGTAGCAACAACCCCGTGGTGACACAGATTTACGACCTCAGCGAGAAGGGTAATGGTAAGTCATACGTGATGAATGCCGAGATGCCCATGAGCAGTAAGCGCTCTACATATTCTATCCTGCGTGATAATCCCGAGTTCTCTGCTTTCTTCGCTTTGTTGGGCGGTAGCTCCCTCATGTCGGAGAAGATGAGCGGACGTTACACTTGCGTTGACAAGAATATTAATCTCTTCGATGCATATAACTATACTGTCTATGTGCCTACGAACGAGGCTATTCAACAACTTCATGATGAAGGTCTTCTGCCTACATGGAGCGACTATGAGAGTCTCACCGTAGAGGACTTCGGAGGCGATGCCACCGCACTGAAGAATGCGCAGTCGAAGGTGGCTGGACGCATCACCGACTTCTTGCGTTACCACATTCAGGATAACGCCCTCTTCATCGGTGGTGAGCCTATAAATGGTGGTAAGTACGAGACTTCAAAGATGAATGGTGCTACCAAGCGCTTCTATAGTATTGAGGTTACGGCCGATGACAATGCCATGGTTATGAAGGACCAGGTGAACGATGCTACGCGCAGAGTTATCACCGAGGGTGGCCTCTACAATATTATGGGACGTGAGTACTGGATTGAAACTACCGGTTCGGGAGCTAATGAGAGAACACAAATCTACAATGCTTCAGATGTAGTGGTACACCAGATTGACGGTGTACTCCTCTATGAGCAAAGCCAGTTGAAGCCTTGGCGAGAAGATATAACATGGACAACAACCGAATAATAAATGTAGCAGACGATTATGAAACGTGTATATAAAACCCTAATGATGATGTCGCTGCTACTGGTTTCAGTGCAGCTGAAGGCACAGATTACACAGGTGTATGGTACCGTATCAGATGATTGGGGACCTTTGTTTGGTGTAAACGTGTGTGAAATGGATGGCACTGACCGTATTGTAGAGTCAGCGACAACGGATATGAATGGTAACTTTACCATGCGTGTGAAGAACCCTAAGAACAAGATCCGATTCACTTATGTAGGATGCACTACGGTGCTATTGCCTATCGACCGTACGCAGTATGATATCTTCATGAAATCGGAGAACGAGATTACTGAGGTGGTCGTTACCTCGGACCGCCGTATCAACTCGGGAGGTTTGGCTATCCCAGAGCGTGAGATTTCGTTCGCCTCGCAGACCATCTCTACTGAAGGTTTCGAGGGCTTGGGTATCAACACCATTGACGAGGCTTTGCAAGGACGTATCTCTGGTCTTGATATCGTATCGGTATCAGGTAACTTGGGTGCCGGTACTACCATGCGTCTTCGTGGTGCTTCTACCGTAAGTACGCTCACCAGCAGCAATCCTTTGATTGTGGTAAATGGTAATACCTGGAACGTGGATATGTCGAACTTCGACATGCAGTCGGCCAACGATGAGCAGTTTGCCCAATTGCTCAATATCAACCCCGAAGATATCGAGAGTATCACTGTATTGAAGGATGCTGCGGCAACCGCCATCTATGGTTCGCAGGGTGCTAACGGTGTTATTGAACTTACTACCAAGCGCGGTAAGAAGGGTAAGCCAATGTTGGCCTACTCAATGCGTATGACGGGTACCTATCAGCCCGAAGGATACCAGTTGCTCGATGGTGACGACTACACCATGTTGCTCAAGGAGTCATACTTCAACCCCCAGCAGAGCGATGCGGCTGCCGATATCGTGGAGCTAAACTATGACAAGAACTTTTCGGAATATGAGCAGTATAACAACAATACCGACTGGGCTAAGGCTGTAAAGCAGGTTGGTTTGCGTCAGAACCACCATATCTCCGTGTCGGGTGGTGGTGAGAAGGCCAACTTCCGTATCTCTGGAGGTTTCGATAATGAGACGGGTAGCGTAATCAAGCAGCACTTGGGCCGTTTCTCTACTCGTGTGGCACTTGACTACTTTGTTAGCCAGCGCATTTCGATCTCGACCAACTTCTCGCTCACCTATACCAAGAATGAGAAGAATTACGATAATCTCCTCTCATTGGCCTACAAGAAGATGCCTAACATGGGTATCTACGAACAGGATCCCAATACGGGTGAAGATACTGACCGCTACTACACCATGCTGCAGACGGGCTCATCAGAGTTTGATGGCAATGCCCAAAATCCTAATCAGAAGTATTATGTCAACCCTGTAGCCAGTGCTAATTTGGCCATCAATAACCAGAAGACCTATGATATCATGCCTGAGTTGCAGATTAAATATCGTTTGTTGGGATTGGATGACCAGTCGTGGCAGTTGACCTGGGACGGACGCTTCTATATGAACCTCTTCAATGACTATGTAGACCAATTCTACCCCAGTGAGCTTAAGACTGTATCATGGAACAATGGACTGAATACCGCTTATGCAGCAAGTAGCAAGAGTGTAGCGTTGAATACCAAGCAGACCTTGACCTTGATTCCTTACTTCAAGAACCCTGACCACTCATTGATGGCGATGGGACGTATGGAGATGACTTCTGGACAGTCGAACGGACAGACCTCATCAAGCCACGGCTTGCCATCAAATGGCATCACCACACCGAGTGCTGGTAGTGTAATCACCGGAATGTCGACTAGCTATGGTCACTGGCGCTCAATGTACTATACCTTCTCTACCCACTATGCTTACAAGAGCAAGTATATGTTTGACTTCTCATTGCGTATGGATGGTAGCACCAAGTTTGGTCCTGGCAACCGCTGGGGTGTGTTCCCTGCCGTATCGTTGCGTTGGAACGTGATTGATGAGGAGTGGATGGAGCCTACCAAGGATTGGTTGTCAATGCTCTCTATCCGTCCGAGCTGGGGTCGTGTAGGTAATGCTCCCGGTAGCGACTACTTGTATGAGAGTAAGTATGGCGTAGGTGGCCGTTACTTGGATATGAGCAGTATGAAACCGCTGAACATCCGTTTGTCAGATCTCCGTTGGGAGAAGGTGTCTACCTATGACGTCGGAATGGATGTGGGTATGTTTGACGACAAACTGAAAATGACTTTGGACTGGTATAACTCTACCACCGAAGATATGTTGATGTCTGGCGTGCGCATTCCTTCAATCACCGGTTATAGTAGTTTGGACGTGAAGAATGTCGGTTCAATGCGTAATACTGGTTGGGAATTGAATATTGACACCCACGAACTGGTGAAGCAGGGTAAGTTCGGCTTCGACTTCAATATGGCATTCGGTAACAACTACAATGAAATCCTTGAGATGGATGAAACTGTGTTGGAATCATTGAATAGCGACTTCAACTATGGTAACCGTGAGGTGTTGCAGCGCGTACAGATTGGTAATCCCTTCGGTGCTATCTACGGATTCCGCTACAAAGGTGTATACCAATATAACTACGAGACTGTGGCCGATATGAGCATTGAGGAGCGTGCAGAGTTCCTTACTTCAGGAAAAACGGCACCAATAGCACGCACTGCTGAGGGTAACGTGGTATACGATGAGGACGGACTGCCTTTGCAGATGATGTATAACTACTCGAACGACGGTACATCATTGCCTTATAAGTTTAAGGGTGGTGATGCCATGTACGAGGATATCAACCACGACGGTAACATCAATGCTCTTGATATCGTATACTTGGGTAGCTCATTGCCTAAGTTGACCGGTGGTTTTGGTTTCAACCTCAAATATGACAGATGGAGACTGAATACCCAGTTTACCTATCGTGTGGGCAACAAGATTCTTAATCTCGCCCGTCTCGATGCCGAGGCTATGATTGGTAATGACAATCAGAGTAAGGCTGTGAACCACCGTTGGAGAAAAGAAGGTGACGAGACTATCATTCCCCGTGCAATGTATGGTAGTGGTTCAAACTACAATACACTCATCAGCGACCGTTTCGTAGAGGATGGCTCGTTCCTCCGTCTCAACTACATGCAGTTATCATATGAGTTGAACAGAGAGTGGGTGAAGTCACTCGGCTTGCGCGGCATACGTTGCTACTTGAGTGCCAATAACCTCTTCTGTCTCACTACTTATAAGGGTGTTGACCCCGAAGTCGGCTATGGCGGTTATGGTGTAGCTTCTGATGGTGGACAGACACCGCGTGCCAAGTCTTACACATTGGGTATTTCAGTAGATTTCTAAAATGAAGAGTATGAAAAGAAAGTTTATTATAGGACTAATGGGCTTGATGGCACTGACCTTCAACTCATGTGACGATTTCTTGAATCTGGAGCCGCTCAACGAAATCATTCTGGAAAACTTCTGGAACGAGAAGAGCGACGTGCAGAATATCGTGACCAGCTGCTATGCAACATTGCAGGAGCAGGCTGTAGTGGAGCGCATGATGGCGTGGGGCGAGTTCCGTTCCGACAACATCATCGGTGGTACCAATATCAGTAACAATGAGGACTTGGAGGATATCTTTAAGGAGAATATCAAGGCCGACAATACATTCACTGATTGGAGTCGCTTCTATTATATTATAAATACGTGTAACACCGTGATGCATTTTGCTCCTGGTGTGGCCGAGAAGGACCCCAGTTTCACAAAGAGCGAACTCGATGCTACGATTGCAGAGGTGACAGCTATCCGCGCGTTGTGCTATTTCTACCTTATCCGTGCATTCAGAGAGGTGCCTTATGTGACAGAGCCCTTCATTGAGGATACGCAGGAGATGAAACTCCCGGCCAACTCTTTTGCTGAAGTGCTCGACTCGCTTATCCAGGATTTGGAGAGTGTGAAGCAGCTTGCAGTGAAGAACTATCCTGTGGATAAGACCAACTACCAGACCGGACGCATCACACAGGAGGCCATCTACGCTTTGTTGTGCGACCTCTACCTGTGGAAGCAGGATTACGAATCGGCTATCCGTTATGCCGATCTCGTGATTGAGTCGAAGACCGCCAAGTACCAGAAACAACTCGATAAGATGGGTGGTAACGTGAGCGTGGAGGACCAAATGATGAATGGATATCCGCTCATTTCTGACAAGCAGAGTAACTCGTATGGTGAGGCCTATAGCCAAATTTTTGGTATAGGTAACAGTCGTGAGAGTATCTTCGAACTCAACTACTCGTCGGATGAGACCATGCCTTCGAATGGTGCAATCAGCTACTACTATGGTAATTCAACCACATATCCCGGTATTGTGAAACCAGCTGAGTTTATCTCTACCGATATGACTTTGGATAATCCCAGTGTGTTTGGTCACAAGTACGACAGCCGCTATTACGAGAATATGCAGGCATCGGGCTCTACATACGGAATTAATAAGTATGCATCACCGCTCTGTCTGTTCAATGCGTCGGCAAGTACTCCTTCTCCATCTTATGGTGGATTTTATTCGAGTAGCAATTGCAATGCCAACTGGATTGTCTATCGCTTGACCGACGTGATGCTGATGAAGGCCGAGGCTATGGTACAGCTCGTCAATGAGAACGATACAACAGTAGGTGCCGATGTGGTGCGTGATTCGCTTCTTCGTGGTGCTTTTGCTATTGTTGAGGTGGTGAACACACGTTCAAACTTTAGCTCAACGGAGAGTCCTCTTTCATACGATCAGTATAGCAGCAAATCGCTGATGACCGCTCTTGTACTTGAAGAACGTCAGCGCGAATTGATGTTTGAGGGTAAGCGCTGGTTCGATCTCGTGCGTCGTGCCGAGCGTGAAGGCGATACCAACTATTTGATTGGTAGAGTAACACGCAAGGGCTCAGACAATGCCAGTGTAGTGCAGAGCAAACTCTCAAGAATGGATGGTCTGTACTGGCCCTATAATAAGGCTGAGTTGCAGGTAAACCCGAATTTGAAACAGAATCCGGCATATCCCAATGAGGATGACGGTTCATACCAAAGTACAATAAAGTAAGAACGATATAAACGAATGACTATGATACGCAAAAGAAAGAATATAGCTATCTTGCTGCTGCAGTTTGTGCTGGCATCAGGTGTATTCTACAGTTGCAACGATGTGGATACATCGAACTACTACACCTTTACAGGCGAGATGATGAGCGAGTATTTGGAGTCGCGTGAGCAGTATAGCGACTTTACCGCCATCTTGAAGCGTGCTGATCTGTTCGAACCGCTGTCTGTATATGGCCACTACACCTGTTTTGCTCCTAACAACGATGCCTTCGATGTTTATTTGTCCGAGAAGGGACTAAACTCGATTGAAGAACTTACCGATGAGGATTGCGATACGATTGCCCGCACTCACTTGGTGAAGAATATCTACGAGGTGGCCGATATGGCTGATGGTACCTTGACCACTGCCAATATGAACCGCTGCTATATTGAGATTACCCACGGTGTGGACAGCAATATGAATGCTGTGGTTTATCTCAATCGTTCGGCTCATATCCTTTTCGCTACACAGGACGATGAGGTGGAGAATGGTATCGTGCAGCCTGTAAGCGGTGTGCTCAAGAGCAGTAGCCGTATGTTGCCCGATGTGATGGCCGACAATCCAACCATTTCTATCTTCAATGAGGCTTTGCGCCGTACGAAGTTGATCGATTCATTGTATGCCTATATTGATCCCTCATACAATCCGAAGGCTTATGAACGTGTCAAGTATACTTCTCACGTGAATAGAGAGACTGCAACCGCTCCCGATGAGAAGAAGCAGGGCTTCACCGCCTTTGTTCCTACCGATAAGGTGCTTTTCGAGAAGTATGGTATCACCGACTGGAAGGGATTGTACGACAAGGCTGTAGAAATCTATGGTGCAGTATATGAAGATGCCGGTGAAAGCTACTATGACACAATTCCCGAGGCATTGGCCCATAGAAAGAATCCGCTCAACCGTCTCGTGGCATACCATATCCTTGACCGTGACGTGATTGGTTGGAACCTCCTCACACCGCGTAACGATATCGGTATCCAGACAACAGTGATGAACCCTATCGACTGGTATGAGACCTTGCTTCCCCAGACCATGATTCGTGTAGAGAAACTTACTGTACTGAAATATGGTTATGGTAGCACCGTAGGTGAGCGCTATATCAACCGCCGTTGCGATGATGAGTATCAGGTAAAGGGCGCTATGATCAGCCAAACTGTAGAGAATGAGTATGCCAACTCTGCCATTAACGGACGTTACTTCTATGTAGACGATCTGCTTGCTTTCTCAGAGACTACACGCGATGTGGTGCACAACTGCCGCATCCGTATGGACATGGCTACCATCTTCCCCGAGTTGATGACCATGAACATTCGTCAGAATGGTACTGACCCCAGTGTCAATGACCCCGAATATGACGAGACCGGTAAGTATGGCCGCAACTATTACTTCCCTGACGGCTATCTGAAGAATGTAAAGGTGAACGGCTTGTTTGTATATCGTCGTCCTCACAACTTTTATGACAGCTACGAAGGTGACGAGATGAACATGTTCGGAAACTATGATATTACCTTTAAGTTGCCTCCTGTTCCCTACGAGGGTGAATGGCAGATCCGTTTGGGTTATGCAGCTGAGCCCACCCGTGGTATTGCACAGGTATACTTCGGTGATGATCCCAATGCGATGGAGCCTCAGGGTATTCCCTTGGATATGACCAAGACTTTGGATGATCCCTCTATCTTGGGTGCCGACTGGGTTGCCAACTATACCACCATGTCGCAGCAGAACTTGGCTGCCGACCAGAAGGCTTTGAAGAACAAGGGTTACTATCGTGGTGCTGCCGGTGGCTACCGTTACGATATGGGTACCACCAACCGCGTAATCTTTGCAACTCAGCTCCGTACTTTCCGTCGTGTGCTGTGTACCGTGCATATCGACCCAGAAAAGGACCACTACTTGCGCGTACGTAGCGTATCTTCCAAGAAGGGTAACGACAATGAGTTTATGCTCGACTATATCGAATTGGTGCCGAAGAGCGTATACGGTGTGACCGACGAAGGTGCTATGGAAGATATGTTGTAATCGAATGACGAACAATACAAATCTATGAATATGAAAATCAAATATAAATATGGTGTTGGCGCAGCAATGGCATTGCTGATGGCAACGGCATGTACCGACACTTGGGAACAGCATTATCAGCAGGAGCTGGCTGGTGGAACAAGTTTGTGGGAGGCAATCTCTGAACAAGGCAATCTGGGTAACTTTGCCAAGGTAATAGCTGCTTGTGACTACGACCAGGTGCTCAATGGTAGCCAAACCTACTCTGTGTTTGCTCCTACGAACGCTTGTCTGTCTGAAACTGAAGCTGACAGCCTGATTGAAAGCTACAAGAAGCAGAAGAGCCAGGGAATCAAGACCGATGACAATACGGTGATAACACAGTTTGTGCACAATCACATTGCACTCTACCGCAAGTCGGTATCAAGCATGACGAATGACTCTATCACGATGATGAACGGTAAGTATCAGGTGCTTACCCAAACATCGCTTGGTGGCAAGCCTTTTGACGTGTCTAACGAGCTGCATAGCAACGGTGTGTTGTTTACCTTGACTGATCAGATTGACTATTTCCCCAACGTGTTCGAGTACTTGGGTATCGACCCCGATCTGGATAGCGTATACAACTATATCAATAGCTTCAGTGTGTATGAGTTTGATCCCTCGCAGAGTGTTGCAGGCGGTATTGTTGATGGTGAGACCGTATATCTTGACTCGGTGGAACACCTCAACAACAGCTTCCTCCGCAGCTATGGCCTCATCAACTCTGAGGATAGCACCTATTGGATGTTGGCTCCTACCAATGAGGTATGGACTGCGTTGTATGAGGAGTATCGCAACTACTACGTATACAACACTACTGTATCACGTCCCGATTCCATGCAGGAGGCCAATGCCAAACAGTCGATTATCTATGGTGCATTCTTTAATAGAACGGACAATAAGGATGTGGCTTTGCAGGACTCAGCTGTGTCTACTCTTGCTCCCTCAAAAGAAATGCGCAGGTTCTATGCCGAAGCCGATGTCTATGGCGTGTATTACAAGCCCTTCGAGCAGGGTGGCGTGTTTGATGGTGCAGAGGATATTGAGTGCAGTAACGGCCATGTGCTCAAGACTGACCAGTACAATATCGATAAGTCGCAGACCTTCTTGCGTACGATTAAGGTAGAGGCTGAGGATTTGATCTATCAGAAGAGTCTGCTTGAGTGTGAAACTCCGCTTACCGTGCGCAATGTTTCGATGGACAACCCCTTCTACAATAAGATTTCAGGCAATGCATATGTGGATGTCATCCCCAAGAATACGACAGAAGATCCCAACCACTTCCCCTCGCCTAAGGTGACATTCTCTATTCCTGAGACTTTGTCAAATATCGGTTATGACATCTATGTGGTAACAGCACCTGTTGAGGCATACAACACATATGCTACAGCAGAGGACCGTTTGCCCAACCGCTTCCGTCCTATGCTCTATTATAAGAATATGGACGGTAAGGAGCAGACGGGTCGTCTGAGCGTGGCTACTTCTACTCCCGGTAAGGTTGATACATTGTTGGTAGCTACCAACAGTACTTTCCCCACATGTGGTGTCGGTTTGGCTGAACCGGTAGTGTCGCTTCAGATCATGAACCAGGTTAGCCGTAATCAGACCAGTGAATACTCTACCACATTGCACTTGGACTGCATTATTTTCAAACCGCATGTAAAGGTTGAGGAATAAGAGTAACGTAGCATTTAAATTTCATACGATATGAAGAACTATTTAATATATGGATTGTCTGCCTGCTTGCTGATGTCGGCTCCGGCTTGGGCTCAGAATGCTGATGATGGGCAGATTATTAAGATAGAAGTAGGTAAGGGTGCCAAGCAGCTGCCGACTCGTACGGTAGAGGGCGTCGTTATCAATGGTGCAACCAACCAACCCCTGTCGGGCGTGTTGGTAAGTGCTGCCGAGATTGACGGTTACAGTACATTCACTGCCGAGGATGGTACTTATAAGTTGGATGTGCCTCTTATCGCCAGTCAGTTGTATCTCTCTGCGCCGAATATGAATGGTGTGCTGGTAGGTGTTGCTGCCGAAGGCGTACAACTTAAGTCGTATATCTATCCCGAGACTTTCAGTGACGAGTATATCGAGCGCAACAACCTGCTGGGTATTAAGACTGTGCGTGACTTTGACTATAGTGACGCTGTTTCGGTAGAGGAGGAAATCCAGAAACAAGCAGGTGCCAGCGTGCGCACCATCACCCGCAATGGTACACCGGGTATTGGTGGCGTGATGTTTATGAACGGTATCAACTCGCTCAATGTGAATGCTCAGCCGCTCGTAGTCATCGATGGCGTTGTCATCGATCAGGAGTACAACCGTGAGATGTTGCACGATGGATTCTACAACAATATCCTGAGCAATATCAATCCGAACGATATTGAGAAGGTGACCGTGCTGCGCAACGGAACAGCATTGTATGGTGCTAAGGGTGCCAATGGTGTCATCTTGGTGCAGACACGTCGCAATACAAGCATGGCAACCCGTATTACTGCCAGCGTATCATCTGGTGTAATGCTTGAGCCCAAGTATATTGATATGATGAATGCGGCTCAATATAAGAGCTATGCTTCGGATTTGTTGTCGACCACCAATACTACGATCAAGGACTTTAAGTTCCTGAACGAGGATCCTAACTACTACTACTATCCGCAGTACCATAACGATACCGATTGGAAGCAGTATGTATATCGCACAGCCATCAGCCAGAACTACAACATCAATGTTAGTGGTGGTGATGAGGTGGCCAACTATAACCTCTCTTTGGGCTATGTAGACAAGCAGAGTACTTTGGTGGGCAATGATATGGACCGCATTAACATCCGATTCAATACCGATATTGAGTTTACTGAGAAGTTTGATGCTCGTTTTGATATCTCATTTGCCAGAGTGGCACGTAGTTTGCGTAACGATGGCGCCACACTGGACTACACCGAGGGAACCTCTACTGCTCCCGGCTTCTTGGCTTATGTGAAGAGCCCCATGCTCAGCCCCTATACCTACTCTGACGGCGTGTTGTCTGACAGTTTCGTGGATGTAGGCGATGAGTCGTATCTTGATGAGGCTTTGGCAAAGTATAACAACTATAACTACAAACTGGCCAATCCCATTGCTGTAAATGAGTATGGTAATGCACAGAACAAGAACTATTTTGAGAATTCAGTGCTCAACATCTCTGTTACTCCCAAATATCAGTTTACCGACCACTTGTCGCTGAGCGAGCATTTTGCCTATAACTTGGTCAATACCTCTGAGAACTACTATGTTCCCATGAACGGTGTCCCTAGTTACTTTGTGGGCAGTGTGAGCGCTTATCGTGACAATGAAACCCGTGCATTGGCTTCGCACCACAATACGACTTATTCTGATACACGTCTCGATTGGGCCAAGCGCTACGGTGCACATGATTGGCATGTATTTGGCGGTGCTCGTGTACTCATGGATAGCTACTCGCTCAATACACAGGTAGGTTACAATACCGGTAACGATAAGACTCCCTTCATGAGTTCATCGCTTCTCAACGCTTCAAACGATGGCGCTGATGACAAGTGGAACTCATGGGCATGGTATGCGCAGGGTGAGTACAACTACTTGCAGCGCTACTATCTCCAACTCAATGCTACAGCTGAGACTTCATCCCGCTTCGGTAAGGATGCCATCAATAGCCTCAAGGTGTTTGGTGCTCCATGGACCATGTTCTATGGTGCCCAGGGTGCTTGGGTGGTAAGCAACGAGGCTTGGATGGCTGGCATCAAGCCCATCAACTATCTGCGTCTTTCGGCAGGTTATGATGTGAGCGGTAACGACGATATCGACTATTATGCAGCCCGTAGCTACTTCCGTGCATCAAAGTTTATGAACAGTATCTCCGGTATCGCCTTTGACAATATCGGAAACTCGCAACTGCAGGCCGAGATCACCAAGCGTTTCAATGCGGGATTGGAAACCAACCTCTTCCGCAATCGTTTGTCGGTGCAGTTTAATGGTTTTATCAGCAATACCGATAACCTGCTCACCTTCCAGTCGCTCGGTTTCCTCTCAGGATTGCAGTACAACTGGAGCAACGGTGGTGCCCTCAGCAACAAGGGCTTCGATGCTTCCGTAATGGGCAAACTTATTGCAACCAAGAACTTCCAATGGGAGGTAGGTGCTAGTGCCGGACATTACAAGAATGAGATTACTCAACTCCCCGACGGTAAGACCTTCATCAATACAGATATCTATGGTGCTACTATCCGTACCGAGGTAGGCAAGGCTGCCAACCTCTTCTATGGCTATGAGACCGAGGGCGTGTTTGCTACCAGTGAGCAGGCTGCTGAGTCAGGCTTGTATGTCTTGGCTGCCAATGGTGTAGACAAGCAGTATTTTGGTGCAGGTGATGTTATCTTCAAGGACAACCATGTGGATGGTGTTATCGATGAGAAGGATAGAGTAGTGATTGGCGATCCCAATCCCGATATCTATGGTAACCTCTTCAGCTCTATGCACTACAAGCGCTTCAGCTTCGATATGAACTTCAACTATAGTCTCGGCAACGATGTATACAACTACATGCGTAGTCAACTCGAAGGTGGTAGCCGATTCATGAACCAGACTACCGCTATGCTGAATCGTTGGCAGGCTGAGGGTCAGGTGACCGATATGCCTCGTGCTTCATTCCAAGACCCCATGGGCAATAGCCGCTTCAGTGATCGTTGGATTGAGGATGGTAGCTATCTCAGACTTAAGACTGTGACACTTAGCTATAAGTTGCCGGTAAACTCAACCTTCGTTCAGGGATTGCAGTTCTGGGTACAGGCAAACAATGTGTTTACCCTTACCAACTACTTGGGTAGTGATCCCGAGTTCTCAGCTACATCCAATGTGATTGGACAGGGTGTTGACCTCGGTCAGTTGGCACAAAGCCGCAGTTTTGTTGCAGGTATTAAAATTAACCTCTAATCCCATATATATAATAGTATGAAACATTCATTCCATATTCAGTCAAAACCGAGCAGAAGCCTCCTCGTAGGTTTGCTCTCTGCACTGATACTTCTGCCGATGACGAGCTGTGAAGACTTCTTGAATACTGAGTCGTCATACTTCTCTGATAGCACACTTGACAACCCGACTGATACGCTCTATTCTGTTGTGGGTGTCATCAATAAGTTGCAAAGTCTGTCAGATAGAACCATCTTGTTGGGCGAACTTCGTGGAGACCTCTCTGATGTGACCGACGGAGCAAACTCTGACCTGTTGGAGATTGCCATGTTCAACGTGAGCGATGATAACCAGTACAATGCTCCGCACGACTACTATGCTGTTATCAACAACTGCAACTACTTCTTGGCCAATGTCGATATCGACATGAAGAATAATCGCAACGAGTATGTCTTCCGTAAAGAATATGCTGTAATCAAGGGTTATCGTGCGTGGACCTATTTGCAGTTGGCGCTCAACTATGGTAGGGTACCTTTGGTGACTGAGCCCATCTTGACACAAGAGGAGGCAGAACGCGACTACCCGAAGATGGGAATTCAAGAGATTTGCGAGTATTTCATTGATGACTTGCAGGGTTTGGAGACCATTGAGATGCCTGGCTATGGTACCATCCGTAATACCGACTCACGTCTCTTCTACTTCCCCATCTACGTATTGTTGGGTGATCTCAATCTCTGGGCAGGCAACTACAAGGAGGCTGCTATGAATTACTATAACTACCTCAACACCCGCAATGGCGCTAATGTAGGTGCACCTATCAATACCAACTTTACCAGGTGGAGTGCCGATGATTTGCGTTGGGAGATGAAAACAAGCATGTCAGGTGGCTCAGGTGAGACCTACAATGCACAGACAGAGCTAGTGACCATGTTCCCTGGCGACTCTATTCCTTCTGAGAGTCAGTATAGCCGTTTGAACGACTACTTCAACTCTACTGCCAACAACGATAATGTGGCCTCTATTGCCGCTTCGCAAAAATTGCGTGACCTCTCAGCTGCGCAGGTATATTGTCATCTTACCTCAGCGTCAAACATCCTATATCCGCCCCAAACATTGGAGGGCTTAGATAGAGGCGATCTTCGCTTGTCAAGTAACTGGACCGAGCGTGAAGGTGTTAATGGTGCAATGGGTTCGGGTGTCAAGATGGTGTCGAACTCAAAGTATACCTCACGCAATGTGCGTCTCTATCGTCGCACCATGGTTTACTTACGCTTAGCAGAGGCCCTCAACCGTGCAGGTTATCCTCGTTTTGCCTTCAAGATATTGCAGTCGGGTGTCAATAATTCTGTTATTGAGAATGAAGTTATACCTTTCTATTCTGAGGCCGATGCTGCGTGGCTCCGCCAGTTTAACTTCCCTAATAACCAGTATGTGCTTCGCACCAAGGCTGAGGGTGCTGATGAGAATACGTATGGTATTCACTCCAATGGCTCGGGCTGGACGGAGTATAACGAGTACTATGTATTCCCTGATGACTCAACGCTTAACGCTGAGGCTCGCTTGGCCTATCAGATTCAAGCTGTTGAGGATCTCATCATGGATGAGGAGGCTTTGGAGTTTGCCTTCGAGGGACATCGCTATTATGACCTCATGCGCGTAGCCTTACGTCGTGGTGAACCTACATACCTGGCAGATCATGTGTATGCACGTCGTGGAGCTTCACGAACAGAGGAAATGCGGTCATTCATAACCAAAGACCTCACTGATGTGAACAACTGGTATATCAGTTGGAACGGCGAATTGGGTGTCAACTATTGACAGATTGTCGCACCTGTGAAAATATGATTTCATAGGTGCGATAATTTTTCGAAAGAGAAAATATAGAAGAATAATAACATCGAAGGATATGAAGAAAATTCTATTTACTATACTTTGTCTTGCAGCATGTTCGCTTTCTGCATGGGCTCAGGAAGAGGTGAAGGTGCTCCAGATGACTGTCGTACGTACGACAGGGCAGGAGGTGACGGTGTCGTTGTATGATGCCGAAGACTTTTGGGGGCCTAAATTGTATATGAGCGAGAGTCGGTTGGTTATTGCAGACCGCTCGCTGACACTTTCTCGTGTGAAGGAGATTCGTTTCTATATCGATACAGAGATTGTGGACGATATCGATGACGTGGAGCAGCAGCCCATCGTAGGCGATATCTACGGTATGGATGGCCGTTTGATACGTAAGCAAACTGCTAGTACCGAGGGCCTTCCCAAGGGAATGTATATCATGAACGGCAAGAAGGTTGTCGTGAAATAATTAACATATAAAGGAATTTTGCTATGAAGACAAAGATTTTTGCTTTTCTAATCATGATATCGAGTACCCTTGGCATGTATGCCCAGGATTCGCTTTGGGTACGATACGACGATCGCTTCAAGGAGAACAAGTTCTTGATGGATATCTCCGAGTACGACTCTATTGAGTTCCGTGCCCGTGGTACAATGCCCGTTATCCGCCGTTACTCAGCTTCTTTGGCTAATGGTTATTCAGACTACCGTCTGTCGGGTATGACAGGTTCTGAAGGCGCTGCGCTGGTGGTGGGCGATCCCGGTCTTGTGTTGTGGAAGCCCCGCACCTCGGATAATAGCTATAACAACGACTATACCAAGCCCGATGCCAAGTGGTCGTTCAAGCATAGCAAGGAGTCTGAGCACTTCGTGGTGTTCTGGGATAGCCGCTTTGGCGACAATCCCAATGCCTCTTCTGTTCCAGCCAATATGCGTGTCGATATCGACGACCTGCTCAAGAAGGCAGAGAAGTTCTACGAGACCAACATTAATAAACTGGGTATGGTGGTTACAAAACAGGGAAAGTCGCAACTTGATAAGTATAAGATGATGATTTATCTGCTCTATAAGACTGAGTGGCTTGCTACCGGTTCAGGTTATGATAATACGATTGGTGCTCTATGGGTTAACCCCAGTACTTGTCAGCCTGTGGGTTCTACCATTGCTCACGAAATTGGTCACTCATTCCAGTATCAGACCTATTGCGACAACATCTATCGTGGCAAAGCTAATGACTTCCGTTCCGGCTTCCGTTATGGCTATCCCGGTAGCAATGGCGGTTGCGGTTTTTGGGAACAGTGCGCCCAGTGGCAGTCTTATCAGGACTACCCCTCTGAGGCTATCAATAGCTATCATTTCGATGTGTGGATGAAGAATCACCATCGCCACTTTGAACATGAGTGGATGCGCTATGCCAGCTATTGGCTCCAGTTCTATTGGACCGAGAAGAACGGCATCACCGCGCTTGGACGCATTTGGAACGAAAGCTACTATCCCGAGGATGCTTCACAGGCCTATATGCGTCTCTTCTGTGGCAATGATTATGAGGAACTGATGCGTCAGTACTTCGAATATGCGCAGAAGACCACTACCTTCGATTATGATCATGTACGCAGCTATGTCGGTACGCGCTATTCTCGCTACTCAGTGTCGTTGATCAATGTAGCCGATGGATGGAAGCAGATTGCCTATTCCCAATGTCCTCAGCCTACAGGCTTCAATGCAATTCCCTTGAATGTTCCCGAAGTGGGCACTGAGGTGAAGGTGTCGCTCCGACCTCTCGCTGCTGGTTCTGCATTGGCAAGCGGCGATGCAGGTACACAGGTTAATGGCGATGGCAACAAGGTGGGTACTGTAAAGAATTACAACAGTACCTCTGTGGCTGGTCATGAACAGTTGGTCTACGGCTTTGTAGGAGTCAAGACAGATGGTACACGCGTATATGGCGACATGAACCTGGCTACTCCTGATGCTGAAGGTACTGCCACATTCACCATAGCTGATAAATTCCGCAACCTTTGGGTAGTGGTGCAAGGTGCTCCCACCAAGTATTTCCAGTGTCCGTGGGACGAGAAGGAGAGCACCGACCATCAGTTGCCTTATCAGATAAAGATCGAAGGTACTACCATTAAGTGATAAGGTTATGAAGAAAGTCTGTATCGTATGGTGCGCAATTTTCTCATTGGCAACAATGAGTTATGCCCAAAAGCAGGTGTTCCTGCCCGATTCGCTCCGTTGCTACGATCTTAACGATAGCAATAGCCGCTGGTGTTGGCAACGCTCAGCACAGACCGACAATATCATTGTATTTTGGGAGAAGGGCTTTGGCGATGACCTCAGCAATCCTCCCATGCTCGATGGTAAGCCTATGCGTGTGGATTTGGATAATCTGCTCCAACGCGTAGAGACTTTCTATGCCTATTTCCGTGACTCCTTGCACTTTACTTTGCCTGGATCCAAGGCCGAGAAGTACAAGATGATGGTGATGGTCAACTACTCGCTCGAAGGCACCGCCTATGGTGGTACCTACGACAACTTTATTGGTGCCCTATGGGTAGCACCCAATCGAATTCAGGACCGCAAGCTCAATTGTATAGCGCATGAACTGGGCCACTCGTTCCAGCTGCAGATACCGGCCGACAGTATAAGTGATGCTTGGGGAGGTTCGGGGTTCTATGAGATGACCAGCCAGTGGATGTTATGGCATGTCAATCCCGATTGGCTCACCGATGAGAATTATCATTTTGAGGCTTACCGCAAGGCTATCCATAAGGCTTATCTGGATGGAGAGAATATCTATCGCTCGCCCTATGTGTTGCAGTATTGGGCAAACAAGCGCGGAAATGCTTGTATTGCTGACCTTTATCGCAATGGAAAGCGTGGCGAAGATCCCGTCATTACTTATCAGCGCCTTTATGGACTTACCCAAGAACAATTCAATGATGAAATGATGGATGCTTGCCAGCATATTGTAAATCTCGATCTTGGACACGCTTGGGATGAGACTCGCCGATATGCTTGTACGTTTGAAACTCCGATGCAGAATGTAGGTAAGAACGTCTATGCTCCGTCTCAAGAGGTTATCCCCGAGGACTATGGCTTCAATGTGATTCGTCTACAACCCGTTAAGGCGGGTCGTAAGGTTGTTGCCTCTGTGGAGAGCGATGCCACATTGCGCTATGGATTCGTAGCAGTGACATCTGACGGAAATGCCCACTACGGTATGCCCGTGAGCAGTGGCAAAGCAGTGATGAAGATGCCCAAGAATCAAGAAGTAAGCAAGCTCTACTTAGTGGTGATGGGTGCCCCTGTCGAACATAGAATGCTTACTTGGTGGAATCGCGAGAAAAATCGCCAATATCCCTATGTGGTGAAATTGAAGCGTACGATAATGGAGTAGGACTTAAAGTGGGGTAGTATTGATTTAAGAATAGCTAATTTAAAATAGTTGAGAATGTTACGTCGTTTATTGTTGTCCCTAATGTTTGCTGTCGTTAGTATATCGGCTTTCCCGGCTAAACGCTTGATGATAGAGTTGACAAATGGAACAAAGGTGTACTATAGTTTTGCTGACTATAAGCCCATTATACGCTTTGAGAATGGCATAATGCGTGTTACAACAAGAAGGTTTGAGTTTAGCCAAATTGCACAGTTTGCTGTGGTTGATGATCCTTCGGGTGTCGATGCTATAGAAACTGCTCCTCAGTTTTCGAATGATGGTATGGCGCTTACAATCATGTCATTGGAGCCGGTGATGGTGTTTGATGTCAAAGGTGTTGTGCAGCAAGTTGATATCAATGCTACCAATGAATCTCAGCAAGTTAATCTTATGTCGCTTCCCTCGGGCAGTTATGTCATCCGTTGTGGCGATCATTCATTCACAATATATAAAAAGTAGTCGGTATGCGTAGTTTGGTTAATAAAGTTATCGCGTTATGCATGCTGCTCTCTATGGGGATGGGTGTGACTATGGCTCAAGATAATGTACATGTGCATACTCGCTCGTATAACACCAGCTGGGAGTTCTCATTGTTGATAGATGATGTCAACTATTTTAACTTCAATGCTAATCAGTCGCGTTTGCAAGCCAATGTGCAAGGCGGTGTGATCGTTCCTTTTGTGGCGTCGGAGATTGATACGATTACATTCAAGGATGCACCTACGGAATTTTCTGAAAACCACTATAAGGTGTTCCAGATGTATATTACTACCAACGATGGCTCCAAGATTACCTCAAAAGAAGAGTATGTGCGTTGCTACATTTCCATCAATGGTCGTGGAAGTTTCCCTCACTATTCCGGTAAGGCCAAGATTCGCGGTCGTGGAAACAGTACGTGGGAGTGGTACGACAAGAAACCCTATCGCATCAAACTTGATGATTCATCTCCTATCCTGGGTTTAGGCGAAAATCGCGATTGGGTGCTCTTGGCTAACTATCGTGACGTGACTGACTTGATGAACAACTTCATTTTCGAAGCTGGGCATTGGCTTAACATGCCGTACACCAACCATACCCGTTATACCGAGGTGTTCCTTAATGGAGAATATATTGGCCTTTATCAGTTGACCGAACAGGTGGAACAGGGCAAGCATCGTGTGAATATAGACGAAGAGAGAGGCATATTGTTGGGTATAGACCTCGACGATGGTCCTGGCTTATCACCTAATGCTACAAATAACTTCTACTCCGAGGTGTTTAACCTCCCGATTTGTATCAAGCATCCCGATGAGGATCAACTCACTCCTGAACTCATTGATTCTATTAAGCAAGAGTTTGCAAAGTTGGAAACTGCTATGAATAACAAAAGTTTTGCGCAAACTAATAAACTGATGGATCTCCGCTCATATGTGCGCTATCTCATTCTACAAGAACTTGTAGAGAATGTTGAGCTATGCGCACCTCGTAGTGTCTATATTCATAAGGATGTAGATGGTAAGTGGACTATGGGACCCTTGTGGGACTTTGATGCGGGTTATGATTTTGATTGGGGAACTATGATGACTGGACACAACTATTATCATAATTACAAGGAACTGATTTTAGGTACCGATCCTTACCATCATCGTGGATGCTACGATGGCGGTATAAATCCCTTCTTTACTCGTCTCTTTGGTAGTCATGGCTTTGTCACCTTATTTAAGGAGGAGTGGGGCGCAATGAAGGATGAACTGATAGAACGCAATTGGGCCGAGATGGAACTCTATCTTAAGGAGTTGAATCAAGGTACTATTATGCGTGAATTTATGCGTTGGCCCATTCAAGGTAAGTCGTATCAGACCGATGTAGAGGCAATGCATGAGTGGCTTATCAAGCGTGTTGAATATCTTGATAGTGTCATCAAAGGGTATCCCATGCCATAAAAGGTACGTGTATTTTTGTATAATAAAAGGCGCTCTTTTGAGCGCCTTTTATTGTTGGAATATCCTACAGACTCCACGATAACGAGTACGATTTTTAATATTAAAATTATGCGCAAATGCTCGGGGTATCCGTGTGTTTATTTGTACGCGAATACATTGTCTTTTGTTGATGAATTGAGCATTGATGTTGTACGAAAATCATACATAAATGTATCGAGAAATCTATTTAATAATAAATATATAACATATTGTACTATAGCTTGATAGCGAACTTTTTTAGGCGTGGGTTTAGCATCTCTTCCGGAATGATGGCTTTGACCGCATCGGCAACGGAATTCATCAGGCGTTCGCGTACGTAATCTTGGCGTATCACGAGTGAAATTTCTCTCACTGGAGTAGGTGCTGATAACTGGCGGATGTGTTGTTGTTGGTTGTCGTGCAGTAAGGGGAGATGTAGCTCGGGTATCACGGTGTAGCCACCATTTTCGTCAACGATTTTGATGAGCGTGTCGATGCTGCCTGCTTCGTATGTGGTGGAGTAGGCGGCTTGTGTCTGGCAGAAGTTGAACACCTGGTTTCTCATGCAGTGTCCCTCCTTCAGTACCCATAGGTGTTCGGTGGGCATTTCGTGTGCGGCAATCTCTTCCTTATTATATAGCTCCTCTTGGGGCGACACGTAGGCGGCAAATTTTTCATAGTATAGAGGCACCTCCAGGAAATCGGGCTGCTCCAATGGGGTCGCCAATATAGCCATGTCGAGCTCGGCTTTGCGCAGTTGCTCAATGATGACTGACGTGCGTAGCTCATAGGCGCGTAGCTCAATCTGTGGAAACATCTTTTGCATCTGCTTGAACAGACGTGGTAATATATAAGGAGCCACTGTGGGAATTACGCCGATGCGAATGGTGCCGCGATCCAATTCCTTTTCTGAACGGGTCATCTCCTTCAGTTGTGCGATGTGGTAAAGCACCACGCGTGCCTGGTCTACTACGGCGCGGCCACTCTCAGTGGTGCTGATGGGGTGACTCTTGCGGTCGAAGAGGGTGAGGTCGAGCTCCTCCTCCAGTTTTTGGATCAGTGCACTTAGCGTGGGCTGGCTCACTCCGCATGCTTCGGCTGCTCTTTGGAAATGGTGGTGCTTGTCGAGCGCCACGATGTACTCAAGTTGCTGTAGGTTCATATCGGTGTTTTTATGTCGTGAAGTTTCTATGTTGTTTTGCAAAGTTAGTAGAATCCGTTTGAATTTTACTGCAATTATGTATTATATTGTACTTTTCTGTTTATTTGAGATCATTTTTTGCATCTTTTTCCTCTTTGTTCTTGCAGATAGACCACTATTCGCTGCGCTCAAACAATGAAAATCTGCTAAAAAAACAACTCCCAACTAAACTTGAAATATAATTCAAACAAATTCATAGTTTTTATAAATTGTTTCATAAATTAAATCTATTTGCACGATAAAAAAAGTCGCTATATCTTTGCAGCGTGAAAATGAGTTAACGACGAACGATTAACTCCATAACGAGAAAAATTAAAACAATTAAAATAAAAACAACTTAAAAGAACAACGATTATGTCTAAGAGTATTAAAGGAACACAGACCGAGAAGAATTTGATGATGTCATTCGCAGGTGAGTCACAAGCACGTATGCGTTATACCTATTTCGCAAGTCAGGCAAAGAAAGAGGGCTTCGAGCAGATTGCTGCCATCTTTACTGAAACTGCTGAGCAGGAGAAGGAGCACGCTAAGCGTATGTTCAAATACCTCGAGGGTGGTATGGTGGAGATTACCGCTAAGTTCCCCGCAGGTGTTATCGGTACCACCATGGAGAACCTCCGCGCAGCAGCTGCAGGTGAGCATGAGGAGTGGGTGGACGACTATCCTAAGTTTGCTGATATTGCAGCAGAAGAGGGTTTCCCCGCAATTGCTGCCATGTATCGTAATATCGCAATCGCAGAGAAGGGTCACGAGGAGCGTTACCTTGAGTTGCTCAAGAATGTAGAGGAGGGCACCGTATTCAAGAAGGATGGTAAGGTGTTCTGGCAGTGCCGCAACTGTGGCTTCATCGTTGAGATCGAGGAGGCACCCAAGGCATGTCCTGCTTGCTTGCATCCCCAGTCATACTTTGAAGTGATGAAGGAGAACTATTGATAAACCCTGGCTATGGGATTGATATAGCCGCTTAAATGTAGTTTTTTGAGAGTGTAGGGCGCCAGCGGGTGCCCTACTATTCTTTTTATTCTTTTTGAGAGGTTGATGTCGAAGCATTCTTTTATGTCGTGCCAAAACAGCAGAGGGCTCTTTTGTGTTTCTAAAAAAATGGTTACCTTTGCATGATAAACGAAAATAACGATATCCCAATGAATAAAGTGGAGCTCAAAGTACAAGACCTGCTGCAGCGTGCTACGAACGATAAGTTCTATATCGCCTTGCTGCGCGAGAAGGATGGCAACCGTAGTTTGCCCATCATGGTAGGTCTGCTCGAAGCCCAGGCTATAGCTATGTACCTCAAGGAGGTGTCTGCCGAGCGCCCCATGCTTCACGACCTCTTTGCCAATATGGCCGATGCTTTTGCTATTCGCATATGTGAGGTTTATATATATAAGGTAAAGGGGGGTGTGTTCTACTCCTACCTTGTGTGTGAGCAGCAGGGCCAATTGGTCAATGTGGACGCTCGCACTTCCGATGCTTTGGCTATAGCCTTGCATCAGGGTTGCCCAATCTATATTGGTGAGGAGTTGCTCAACACGCAGTGTATGCGCGACGAGGGTGGGGGAGCCTACTCGATGCCTATCACCGTGATGAATACGGATGTGCTGCGTGGCGTATTGCGCACGGCTATTGAACGTGAGGATTATGAGCTTGCTGCTCATCTGCGCGATGTGATTCGTGAGAGAGAAGAAAATCAAAGTTAATTCGGAGTTTTCAAAATACTATGCATCTATTCTATACCCCCGACATTGCTACCACGCTTGAACTGCCTCAGGATGAGGCTGCTCATGCTATCCGCGTGTTGCGCCTTACTGAAGGTGCTGAGGTGATGCTCACCGACGGCAAAGGCTCGTTCTATCGTGCAGAGATTGATATGGTTAGTGGTAAGCGTTGTTATGTGCGCATTGTTGAGACTACCACGCCCGAACCTATGTGGCGCGGACATCTGCATTTGGCCATGGCGCCCACGAAGAATATGGATCGCATCGAGTGGTTTGCCGAGAAGGCTACAGAGATTGGGTTCAACGAACTTACTTTTCTCGATTGTCGATTCTCGGAGCGTAAGGTTGTGAAGACCGAGCGTGTGGAGAAGATACTCGTGTCGGCCATGAAGCAGTCGCTCAAGCCTACGTTGCCCATCCTCAATGGTATGACTCCCTTCGATAAGTTTGTGTCGCAGCCTTTCGAAGGGCAGAAGTTTATCGCTCATTGCTACGAGGGTGACAAGGAGGCGCTGATGCAGGCCTTAAAGCCCGGTGAAAATGTCCTTGTGCTAATCGGTCCGGAGGGTGATTTTAGCCCTGAAGAGGTGCAAAAAGCCTTGGCTCACGGCTTCCGTCCCATCACGTTGGGTAAGTCGCGTTTGCGTACGGAGACCGCTGCGTTGGTAGCTGTACATATGATGAATATTGTAAATGTCTGACATGCGCTACTTTATCACCCTATCCTATGATGGTACGGCCTATCATGGCTGGCAAATACAGCCCAATGGTAATTCCGTGCAGGAGACCCTTGCTAAGGCACTCAGTACCTTGCTCCGTGTCGATACTCCCATCGTTGGCGCTGGGCGCACCGATGCCGGAGTACATGCTCAAAAGATGATAGCTCATTTCGATGCCGAGTGTGAGGTTGATTGTTTACGCCTCGTTGACAAACTCAATCGTCTCCTCCCCGCCGATATTGCCGTGCAGGCTGTGCAGCCTGTCTGCTCCGATGCCCATGCGCGTTTCAGTGCCACGGCTCGTACCTATCACTACTATGTGTCTACGGCTAAAGATCCCTTCAGTCGCCACCGTTCCATGCGATTGTTTCATGCACCCGATTTTGCGCTTATGAACGAGGCGGCTGCCCGCTTGTTTCACTACACTGACTTCACGAGCTTCAGTAAACTTCATACCGATGTGGCCACTAACAACTGCCGTATCATGCAGGCCCGTTGGGAACAGGTGGCGGAACATGAGTGGCGCTTCGTTATCCAGGCCGATCGTTTCTTGCGCAACATGGTACGTGCTGTCGTAGGAACTCTGCTCGAGGTGGGGCGCGGTAAGATGACTGTCGATGAGTTTTGTCGCGTCATCGAGAAACAAGATCGCTGTAGTGCTGGCACATCCGTGCCCGCCCATGCCCTCTTTTTGATAGATGTGGCATATCCCCAAGATATTTATATCGTAGGGTAGGGTATCTCCCTACCTTTTTTATTGTCTATATATAACACAACAGTTTCTATGTGGTTAGCATTAGCTTTCTTTTCGGCCGCACTGCTCGGCCTCTATGATGTGAGTAAGAAGCAGGCCTTGCGCGGCAATGCCGTTATTCCTGTGCTCTTTCTCAATACTCTGTTCTCGTCGCTCATCTTCCTTCCCTTCATTGTGCTTTCTGCTACGGGACATGTAGCTGAAGGTGCCTTGCTGCATGTTCCCGTGTGTGGATGGGAGGTGCATAAGTTTGTTCTTCTCAAGTCCTTCATTGTGCTTGGTTCGTGGTTGTTTGGGTATTTTGGCATGAAGCACCTTCCCATCACCATCGTAGGTCCTATCAATGCTACGCGTCCGGTGATGGTGTTGCTTGGCGCCTTACTCCTTTTTGGTGAACGTCTCAATGCGTACCAGTGGGTAGGTGTGCTGCTTGCAATGGCTTCGTTTCTGTTGCTTAGTCGGAGCGGTAAGAAGGAGGGTATCAGTTTTCGCCACAATCGCTGGATCTACTTTGTGGTGTTGGCTTCACTGCTCGGAGCTGTGAGTGCCCTGTACGACAAATTCCTCATGAAGCGGTTTGATAGCATGCTTGTGCAATCGTGGTTTACCGTGTATCAGTTCTTTATCATGGGTGTCGTGCTCATGGTGCTATGGTATCCGAAGCGAAAGCAGAGCACTCCGTTCCATTGGTCTTGGGCGATTCCGCTCATCTCGGTGTTTCTCTCCGTGGCCGACTTTGCCTATTTTACCTCCCTGGCGCAAGAGGGATCGCTCATATCTGTGGTGTCTATGGTTCGCCGCGGTTCGGTAGTGGTGTCGTTCTTATGCGGAGCATTGCTCTTTCATGAGAAGAACTTGCGCAGCAAAGCCGTTGACCTCTTCTTGGTGTTGCTGGGTATGTTGTTCCTCTATTTGGGAACTTGATTCCAGATCGTTTGAGTTTGCAATATTGTACTATTTGCCCGGTCAGATTTTCTGATCGGGTTTTCTTTTTGGTCTTTCGGCGCGGCGATGCTGCTAAATCAAAATGTTTGTTTTTGGACAACTTTTTTCTGAAAAATAGAATTAAAGTTATCTTTTTTAATCTTTTTAGGGAAGTTTCTTTTGATTTTTCTTGTTTAAATTGTTCATACTTGTTAACTTTGTGGCAGAAAGAGTTGAGATAAGGTTAAAACATTGTATTAGAAAGTAATGGCAGGATTGAACATTGGAGCGCAACCATTTATCAAATGGCCTGGGTCAAAAAGTCTGCATGTGCACATTTTGACGCAAGCCTTGCCTGCAGACTTTGCCGAAATGCCCAATGTTACCTATATCGAACCCTTTGTGGGTGGTGGCTCACTCCTCTTTCACATGCTTCAGACCTATCCTAACATCAAGCGAGCCATCATCAATGATAACAATCTCGACCTTATTCGCGCTTACAATACAGTACGCGATCGCGCCAAGGAGTTGGTTGCTGAGCTAAAGCGCATCCAGAAGGAGTTTCTTCCGCTCGACGAGGAGGAACGACATGCCTATTTCAATGAGCGTCGCGACGAGTTCAATGCTCGTCTTGTAGATGGTCTTCGTCATTCGGCCTTGTTTATTTTCTTGAACAAGACCTCCAATGCGAACTATCGTACGAATAGTGGTGGTAAGTTCAACGGAGCTTACAATCATTTGCAATACCCCATCATCTGCGATGAACGCACTATTATGGCCGATAGTAAATTGCTGCAGCGCGTTACCATCCTCTGCGGTGACTACGAGAAAACCTATGGTGAAGCCAGCGGTAATACCTTCTTCTTCCTCGATCCTCCCTATCGTCCTACAGGTAAGCGTCATGCTCATGCTGAGTTTAATGACAAGGAGCAGATCCGTCTGAAGAAGTTCTGCGACCTCTTGTCGTACCGTCATTTCCAATGGATGCTCACCAATAGCGATGGTAAGTGTCAGGATCCTGATGATACCTTTATGGAGCAGCTCTATAGCAACTATAACGTCGAGCGTATCTGGTCAAAGAATGCCATTGTGGCTAAGCCTGAGAAGCGTGATAAGCTCTCTGAACTCTTGGTAAGAAATTTCCAGCGCGAGATTCTTTCCTTGCGTGATGTGCATTGCCGTCAGCTCTCGTTGGCCTTCTGATAGCATCGTTGCAAATCCTTAAATATCGCTATCCCATCTTGCCCCGCAAAACCAAATGCGGGGTTTGTTGTTGCATACATGACCGTACATGCTCCTCGGCGGTTCGGTCGCATAGTGTTTAATATATTAATGTGTGTAATGAATATCGATATGGAACAAAAGATTGTAGTCGTAGGCAGCTGTAACACCGATATGGTGATTAGTATGGAACGCCTTCCCCTTCCGGGCGAGACCCTTCTCGGTGGTCAGTTTCTAATGAATCCAGGCGGTAAGGGTGCTAATCAGGCCGTGGCAGCTGCTCGCTTGGGAGGTAGTGTCACTCTTGTAGCCAAGGTGGGTACCGACCCCTTCGGTAGTCGTGCCATCGAACAGTATGCTGCCGATGGCATCGATGTACGCTATGTTAACACGGATCCCAGTCATCCTTCGGGCGTGGCTCTTATCATGGTCGACTCGCAGGGAGAAAACTGCATTGCCGTAGCTTCAGGTGCAAATGCGCACCTTACTGCTAAGGATGTGGATCACGCCAAGCAGGCCATTGCCTCCGCTCATATTGTGCTCATGCAGCTCGAGATCCCCCTCATTACCGTTGAATATGTGGCACACATTGCCAGGCAGTCGGGCAAACTCGTGGTGCTCAATCCTGCTCCAGCGCATCCGTTGCCCGAGTCGCTCCTGCGCAATCTCTATCTGCTCATTGCCAATGAGAGTGAGGCGGAGCAACTTTCCGGTATTCCCATTACGGATATGGATAGTGTGGCTCGTGCTACCGATGTGCTTTGCGCCAAGGGTGTGGCCAATGTAGTCATTACCTTAGGCTCTCGCGGTGCTTTTATCAGGGAGCATGGCTGTTACCATCAGATTCCCGGTCAGCAGGTCAAGGCTGTAGATGCTACGGCAGCAGGTGATACCTTCTGTGGTGCTGTGTGTGTAGCCCTTGCTGAGGGTAAGAGTCTTACTGAGGCCGTTCGCTTTGCCAATCGTTGTGCCGCCATTACCGTCACCCGCATGGGTGCGCAGTCCTCGTTGCCCTATCGTAGCGAGGTGAAAGGATAGTTGTTAACCCCTAAAATTACTTAGTCATGTTTATTGTCAATAATTATCTGTTGGCCGTGGTGCTTTGCTTTGTCACCATGCTCTGCTGGGGCTCGTGGGCCAATACTCAGAAGCTGGCTGGTCGTAGCTGGCGTTATGAACTCTTTTATTGGGACTATGTCATTGGCATTCTCCTCTTCTCTGTTGTGCTTGGTCTTACTTTGGGTAGCACCGGTGATGCGGGTCGCAGCTTCCTTCCTGACCTTCGTCAGATTACTCCGGCTAATTACCTTAGTGCCCTTATTGGAGGTGCGGTCTTTAATTTAGGTAATATCCTTTTGTCGGCCGCCGTCTCCATGGCAGGTATGACCGTGGCCTTCCCCTTGGGTGTGGGAATAGCTCTTGTCCTGGGTGTTGTAGTCAACTATATGGGCTCTCCCAAGGGCGACCCGACACTTCTCTTTTTGGGTGTGCTTCTTGTGGTTATCGCTATCGTGCTCAATGCTGTAGCCTCGGGCAAGGTGCAGCGTTCCGGTAGCGGCTCGGGTAGCCGTAAGGGGGTGTTTACCGCCATTGCTGCAGGTGTGCTCATGTCGTTCTTCTACCGTTTTGTGGCTTCGGCTATGGACCTCAACAATTTTGAGTCGCCCACACCCGGTATGGCCACTCCCTATTCGGCCTTCTTCATCTTCTCTGTCGGCATCTTTGTCAGCAATCTTGTGTTCAATACCCTTCTCATGCGCCGTCCCTTTGAGGGTAAGCCTGTCACGTATGCGGCCTACTTCCGTGGTCGTCTCAGTCTCCACCTTGTGGGTGTCTTAGGTGGTGTTATTTGGGGTTTGGGTACCGCACTTAGCTACATTGCCGCAGGTAAGGCTGGTGCTGCCGTCTCCTATGCCTTGGGTCAGGGCGCTCCTATGGTGGCCGCTCTGTGGGGTATCTTCATTTGGCACGAGTTTCGTGGCGCTTCGCGTGGTGTCTACTGGTTGCTTACCCTCATGTTTATCTTCTTCCTCTCCGGTCTTGGAGCCATCATACTCTCGGGAGCCAATTAGGCTTCCGAGGCCTTTTTCAGTAGGGTAGTGGGCTCTTTCGAAAAGAATCGCTATATTTGCACTGTTATTGACTAAAAGCGATTCGAAACATGAAGAAACACCTCATTACCCTTCTCTTGTGTCTAGCTACCGTGTTGCCCACCTTGTCGCAGACAACCCTTGTGCATCCTTGGAGTGGCAAACGTGTAGCCTATTTTGGCGATTCCATCACTGATCCTCGCACCGGAGGGTCGAAGAAAAAGTTCTGGTCTTTCTTGCAAGACTGGCTACAGATCACACCCCTCGTCTATGGTGTCAGTGGCCGTCAGTGGGATGATATACCTCGTCAGGCCAATAAGTTGCGTGAGGAGCATGGCGACAACTTTGATGCCATTGTAATCTTTATGGGTACCAACGATTATAATCATGCCGTACCCATTGGCGAATGGTATACTGAGCGCCTTGAGAGCGTCGAGTATGGTCATCGCTACACTAAGCGTTCCGAGCATCGCATGCGCCGCCTCCCCGCTATGGATGGCGATACCTATCGTGGCCGAATCAATATTGCCATGGATTCACTCAAACGCATGTTTCCCACCAAGCAGATTGTGCTCCTTACTCCCATCCATCGGGGTGGATTCTATGCTAACGATACCAATTGGCAGTGTACCGAGGAGTATGTCAATCGTTGTGGCGAGTACCTTGATGCTTATGTAGCCTCCGTTATTGAGGCCGGACAGGTTTGGGCGGTGCCCGTTATTGATCTCGGTGCTTTGTCGGGGCTCTATCCTCTCATCGATGAGCATAAGCAATACTTTACCAACCCTGCCAAAGATGCCCTTCATCCCAACGATGCTGGGCACGAGCGTATGGCTCGAACGCTCATGTATCAGCTGCTTGCGCTACCTTGTGCCTTCTGATGCGCTCAATGAGTGAGAAAATGCTGCAATAGAGTCATTTTAAATCAAAAAGTTGCCATTTTGTTTTGCTGTTAGCAATAAATGTAGTACCTTTGCCGTCCGAAAACCATTACACCTTATTGTTACCAGCAATAAAACAGAGTAATAACTAATAAAACGAAATAAAACAATGAAAAAAGGTATTCATCCTGAGAACTATCGTCCCGTAGTATTCAAAGATATGTCAAACGGTGACTGCTTCCTTTCACGCTCAACTTGCGCTACAAAGGAGACTATCGAATTTGAGGGCGAAACTTATCCCGTAATTAAGCTTGAAATCTCTAACACTTCTCACCCCTTCTACACTGGTAAGTCTAAGTTGGTTGACACAGCTGGTCGCGTAGATAAGTTCATGAGCCGTTACGCTCGTGCTCAGAAGAAGTAAGGATATCCTTATCATTCATAAAGCTAAAAAGATGCACCTTTCGGGTGCATCTTTTTTTATTGTAGTTCCTTGGATTTTTAGGTCGCGGATGGTGCCGTTTATGGTTGTTCACCGAACCCATTCTCTCCCCATGTAAGGGTGATGCTCTCGCGCTTCACGTAGGGCGCTATTGCTTTGCGGTCATCATCGCTTAGGTAGTCCAATGCGCTCAGTCGGCACTCCAATGTTGGGGCTTCTGCTGATAGTGTGTAAGTCATAAAGGGTATCTCTACTTTTAGCCAAGCTCTCCGTGTCTCATCGTCGTCAGAGCCGCTTGCAAAGTCGTTCACTTGGGGTGTCTTCACCAGTGAGTCGGCACGCATCGGTTGCCACTGAGCGTTGTAGAAAGCGATGCGGCTATCCTCTATAGGCGCACTCAGTGTGGTCACCATGCATAGAACGTCCGTAGAGTCTGTTACAGGCAATAGCTTCATTGTTACCTTACACGAACGGGTATAGTCTATCGATGTGTAGTCATCCGTAAGTACCGTCATACGGGAGCGTCCATCCAGTCGGTTCATTACCACTGCATCCATGTTGCTATCCAAGAAGTCGATGAAATCCAATCGGTTATTCTTTGTCAGTAGCGGCATCACCGAGTCCGGCATTGTTGCCAGCCATTGGCGTATGGGTGTGCGTGCTTGTATGGTAGCGGCTATGCCAAGCGCCATCAGTACACAAGTAAGTCGAGCGTTCAGTTTCATATACAGATTCGTTTTTGCTCACAAGATAACGTTTTTACCAATCGCTCATCACTCATCGATGCGCACTACCGAGCGTACGTTGGGGAGCTTCTTGAGGTTCTCGCATATTACCTTGATGTCGTCCACATCGTGCACGCGGAGGCGGATGGTGCCGTCGAAGATGCCGTCGTGGGCCTCGATGAGGATGCGCTCCATGTTTACGTTGAGTTCCTGAGAGATGATGTTGGTAATCTGATTCACGATGCCCACGCCGTCGATGCCCTGGATGTTGATAGACACAGAGAAGTACAATAGCTTATGCGTGCTCCATTGGGCGGCGACGAGGCGGTTTCCGTAGGCAGCCTTGAGCTTGGCAGCCTTGGGGCATTTGCGTTGGTGTATGATTATTTGTCCGTCATCATCGATGTATCCGAGCACGTCGTCACCGGGGATGGGGTGGCAACAGGGTGCCATGTGATAGGTCGTCTGCAGCGCCTCGTCGGTGAGGATGAGGGGACGTTTCTTGTCTATCTCCTGTACGGGGAGCTCGGCATTGGGAGTGGGGGTAACAGGCTTGCTTGTGCTGCTACTGCTACGGAAGAGGCGTCCCAGGAAGTTGCTGCTACTGCTATTTCCCTTGAGTGCGTTCTTGTCAGCATCACCCAATACGATAGTCTGTTTTCCGATGGCGGCAAGCATCTGGTTGCGTGTGGTATAGCCGTGTAGGTTGCATAGGCGCAGAATGGCCGACTCATCTATGATGAGGTCCTCGTGCTGAATGAATTGTGCGAGGATGGTTTCGCCCTCCTTGACGGCGTTACGCTCTTCGCGGCGCAGAATACCCTGTATCTTACTCTTGGCCTTGGCAGTGGTGACCATGCTGAGCCAGTCGGGTTTTACGTTCAGAGTCTTCGAGGTGAGAATCTCCACCTGGTCGCCACTCTGTAGTACATGGCTCATGGGTACGAGCTTGTGGTTGACCTTGGCACCGATGCAGTGTGTGCCCACCACCGAGTGGATGGTGAAGGCAAAGTCGAGCGCGGTGCAGCCTTGGGGCATGGTTTTAATTTCGCCCTTCGGGGTGAAGACAAAGATTTCCGAAGAGTAGAGGTTGAGCTTGATGGCATCGAGGAAGTCCATGGCGTCGGGTTGGGGGTCGTCAAGGATCTCCTTGATGGTGTGTAGCCACTTGTTGAGGTCTACCTCCTCTTCCTCTACATAGCCGCTCTCCTTGTATTTCCAGTGTGCAGCCACGCCTTGCTCGGCGATGTCGTCCATGCGGCGGCTACGTATCTGCACCTCTACCCATTCACCGTGGTTGCTCATGAGGGTCATGTGTAGGGCTTGGTATCCGTTGGTCTTTGGTTGGTTTACCCAGTCACGGAAGCGGTCGGGGTGTGAGCGGTATAGTTGTGTGAGTGCGATATAGATGTTGAAGCACTCATTGGCCTCTTCCTTGGGGTTCTTGGGGTTGAAGATGATGCGCACAGCCAGGATATCGAATATCTCATCGAAGGCAAGGTGCTTGTTCTGCATCTTTTTCCATATGGAGTAGGGCGATTTGATACGGCCCGAGAGGGTGTAATCTACGCCCATTGCATCGAGACGCTCACGGATAGGTGCGGTGAAGTCCGAGAAGAGTTTTTCGCGCTCGGCTTGTGTGATGGCAAGCTTCTCCTCGATGGCGGCATACTCCTCGGGGTGTTCGTACTTGAAGCTGAGGTTCTCTAGCTCCATCTTAATCTTGTTGAGTCCGAGGCGGTAGGCGATGGGGGCATATATGTAGAGCGTTTCGCCGGCTATCTTGTATTGCTTGTTGGGAGCCATGTGCTCCAGGGTGCGCATGTTGTGCAGGCGGTCGGCAATCTTGATGAGTATCACGCGGATATCTTCCGACATGGTGAGCAGCAGCTTTTTGAAGTTCTCGGTTTGCGCCGATGCCTTATCGCCGAAGATGCCTCCCGAAATCTTGGTGAGTCCGTCAACGATCTGCGCTATCTTGGGGCCAAAGAGGTTTGAGATATCCTCTACGGTGTAGTCTGTATCTTCCACCACATCGTGTAGTAGGGCGGCGCATATGGATGTGGAACCCAGGCCAATCTCCTCGCTCACGATGCGTGCCACGGCGATGGGGTGTAGTATATAGGGTTCGCCCGAGTTGCGTCGCACCCCCTTGTGGGCATGCTTGGCGAAGTTGAATGCGCGGGTGATGATGTCGACTTTCTTGCGGTGCTTTGATGCAAGATAGGAGGCCAGTAGGCCCTGGAAGGCTTCATTGATGAGCTTCTCTTCGGCTTGTTCCTTGTCGGTATTCATGGGGTGGGTGTGTTAAAAATTAAAAGCTAAAAATGACAGATGCGATGGTCGTTTTCAATTTTAATTTTCAATTGATGTTTTATCGTGGATAAATCCTGAGTGTCTTGCCAGCTACGATGTTGCTGCTACGCAGGTTGTTCCATTGCTTGATCTCGGTGATGGTGACGCGGTATCTGCGGGCAATGGTTGAGAGTGTCTCACCACTGCGTATCTTGTGCACCACATAGCCGCTATTGGTGGCTTGGTTCTTCAGTACCTTGACCTTCTCCTCAGAGAAGTATTTCTCGCGTTCGTAGTTGTAGATCGAGTCTCCCGAGAGGATGAATTCGCGAATCTTGTCCTCGGGCAGGCGTAGCGAGTTGGGTTGGAATTTGCCGGGGATGACATCCTCACGATACTGCGGGTTGAGTCCGCGGAGAGTCTCGATATCGATGTCGCACACGGCCACGATCTGGTCGAAGTGGAGCAGGCGGTTCACCATGATGGTATCGGTGGCCAGGGGTAGCTTGCTATCCATGGGGCAGATGCCGTGCTCGGCATGGTAGGTCATGATGTAGGTGGCTGCGATGAAGGCGGGCAGGTAGCCGCGTGTCTCGCGTGGTAGGTTCCAGTAGATATCCCAGAAGGCGGTCTTGCCTCCCGAGCGGTAGATGGCCTTGTTTACGTTGCCCGGTCCGCAGTTGTAAGCCGCAATGGCGAGGCTCCAGTCTCCGAATCGGTCGTAGAGGTCGCGCAGGTACTTGGCAGCAGCCCAGGTAGCCTTCACGGGGTCGCGGCGATCGTCCACCAAGCTATTCTGTTTGAGTCCGTATAGCTTACCGGTGCTATACATGAATTGCCACAGGCCGGTGGCACCTACACGCGATACGGCCACGGGGTTGAGGGCCGACTCTACTACGGGGAGGTACTTCAGCTCGTTGGGTACGCCATGCACGTCGAGAGCCTGCTCGATGAGGGGCTCGTAATACTCCATCATTCCCAACATGTAGGATACCTGGTGGCGCAACTTCGTGGCGTAGCGGTCAATGTGTGAGCGTACGGGCTGATTATATACCATGGGTACGAGGCAGGGCAGGTTGGCCAGGCGCTCGGTGTATACGGTGTCGCTGAATACAGGGTTGGTGGTGGTAGCGGTGCAAGTAGTGTCTACCATGAGGAAGGTTTGCGCATACCAGCTATTGAGCAAGCTATCGAGTTCGCCCGACATGCTCTCGAGTACCACGAGCGAATCGTCCTGAATGGTGGTCCACTCCTCGGGGATGACGATGGCGGGCTGTGCCGCTTCGTGTAGGGTTTCGGTGGTCAGCTCGAGGGCATCCTCCACGGTGTCGGCTGCGGCAGTGGTGGTTATGATGGTGGTGCTCGATGTCGTCTTGGGAGCGAAGCCGAAAGTGCGCTTCAAGGTGGTGCAGCCGGTCATCATGGTGAGGGCTACGAGTGCTATATAAAATGTTCTCTTCATTGGCAATGCTTGGTTTATGGAATAAGTTACAAAGTTAGTGTAAAAAAATGATTTTGCCAAGTTTAAATAAACAACACGCGGCAGACAAATTCGTCTGCCGCCTGCGTATATCCGTTGATTTTTTGAAATCAGAAGTTGAAGCTACATTGTAGCCCGTAAGATTGGTTGCGTAGGTGTTGCTGGGGCGTGTCGATGATGCTCGGGCGCACCTGTACGCTGAGGTCCTCCGAGATATCGAAGTTTGAGAGTTCGGCATCTACATATGCATCTACTACCGAGAGCAGATACACGCCTATGAAACTGAAGATGCTAAGGTCGCGTTGGCGTCGGTAGTTGTCCTTGCGGTTCTTGAACACGCGCTTGAGGTAGTCCTTGTTGGCCTCCACATTGTATCGTGGGGGGAGGAAGTCCTCGTAGCTTGCCGTGCCGGGGTCATCGTCCATGATGTCGAGGTAGGCCTGCGAGTAGTCGCTATACATCTGATTGTTCCAGTTCAGGGCATAGGCGCAACCGATGAATCCGCCATACACGATGGGTAGCTTCCAATACTTATGATTGTAAATCTGTCCGCCACCGGGAAACACCAGTGCCGCCCATGTAGCCTTGCTAGGGTCGGGAGTGAAGGTCGCCAGGCGCTGGGCACGTAGCTCGCGTCGGGTAGTGGTGCGCACGCTATCCGCTATGGTCATGAGTGAGTCGGCCACGTTGGCGTCGGTGAGGGTGCGCAGGGGAGCAACCACCATGCGGGGCGTAGCGGTGAGCTCACGCGTAGCATCGCGGTGTAGCGAGTCGGTGAGCGTGAGGAACCGTTCCTGCCTTAGCGAGTCGGCAAATGTAGCCATTCGTGCCTGGCGTACTGAGTCGGCACGGGTCTCCGTGGACACGACTTCCTCGGCACGCATGCCAGCACTGAGCACGAGCAGCAGGGCGGTGAGCAGTATATGTATTCTCCGACGCGACATCAGGCTTTCAGCTTGTCCAGCAGGGTGATGATACGTTGCAACTCGTCCTCGTCTTTGAAGGTGATGGCAATCTTACCCTTTCCTTTGGCGTTGCAGGTAAGTTGTACATCCGTGTTGAAGAAGGTTGACAGATGCTTCTTGAGCAGGTCATACTCGCCCGCGGGCTTGGCCGGTGCGGGAGCCTTGGTGCTCTTCATCTTCTTAATAATCTCCTCCACCTTACGTACCGAGTATCCCATAATCTGAATGTCCTGGAAGAGGTTGATCTGATCCACAGGGTTGTCCAGCGAGAGCAAGGCACGTGCATGTCCCATGTCGAGCTCGTGGTTCTTGAGTGCCATCTGTATCTGTGCGGGTAGCTTGAGCAGACGCAGGTAGTTGGCGATGGTGGTGCGCTTCTTGCCCACACGCTCGCTGAGTCGCTCTTGGGTGAGGTCATACTCGTCGAGCAGGTGCTGGTATGCGAGCGCTATTTCCATGGCGTTGAGGTCTTCGCGCTGGATGTTCTCGATGAGCGCCATCTCCATCACGTTCTCGTCATCGGCGGTGCGTATGTAGGCGGGTAGGGCAGTGAGACCTGCCAGTTGCGATGCGCGGAAACGGCGCTCACCGGCGATGATCTGATAGGTGCCGTCCTCCATCTGACGCAGGGTGATAGGTTGTATGATGCCAATCTCCTTGATCGAGTCGGCCAGCTCCTGCAATGCCTCGGGGTCAAACTCGCGGCGGGGCTGGTTAGGGTTGGCCTTGATTTTGTTGATTGCAATCTCACTGATCGACGATGAGCCCCCCGTCTTTACCGTATCGGTAGAGATGAGCGCATCGAGGCCACGACCGAGTGAGCTATATTTCTTCTGTGCTGCCATAGTTTTTAATTCTTCTTAATGATTTCTTGCGCCAGGGCCAGGTAGTTTTGTGCACCCTTCGACTCGGCGTCGTATAGGATGACGGGAATGCCATGGCTGGGAGCTTCGCTGAGGCGTACGTTACGTTGTATCACGGTGTCGAACACCAACTCCTGGAAGTGGCGGCGCACCTCGTCGTACACCTGATTGCTCAGGCGCAAGCGAGAGTCGTACATCGTGAGCAAGAATCCTTCGATGCTGAGTGCGGGGTTGAGTTTCGACTTGATGATCTTGATGGTATTGAGCAATTTGCTGATGCCCTCCAAGGCAAAATATTCGCATTGTACGGGGATGATGACCGAGTCGGCCGCCGTGAGCGCGTTCACCGTGATGAGTCCCAGCGAGGGCGAGCAGTCAATCAAGATATAGTCATATTCGTCAACGAGGGTAGCGAGCATGCGCTTCATCACCGTCTCGCGACGTTCGAGGTTGAGCATTTCAATCTCGGCACCTACGAGGTCGATGTGCGAGGCTATCACCTCGAGTCCCTCGATGTCGGTGGTGTAGATGGCTTCGTGGGGATCGCGTCCATCCACGAGACATTCGTATACGGAGCAGTCAACATTGTGTATATCAACACCCAGTCCCGATGAGGCGTTAGCCTGCGGGTCGGCATCGATGAGCAACACCTTCTTCTCCAGCGTAGCCAACGACGCTGCAAGGTTGATGGCGGTAGTAGTCTTACCTACACCTCCCTTTTGGTTGGCCAATGCAATAATCTTTCCCATTTTCTAATACTTACTTTTTATTTCAAGTTGCGAAGTAAGTAATAATCTGCCTAAAATCCCTAAAGAAAAGTCATAAAAGTTCTAAAATGGTGGATAACTCCCCGATTTTGTTAATAACTTTTGGCGCTTCGCGGTTTTTGTGCTAATTTCGCCCTGCGTAGTATCGCCTCTTTACTGATGCATACATATATAATAAATATAGATAGACCCACGATTATGAACGACGAAAGACCCCTGATACTGATCTCCAACGATGATGGATACAAGGCACGAGGAGTAAACTTCCTGGCCGAGCTGCTGGCACCTATAGCCGATGTGATTGTGATGGCTCCCGATGGTGGCCGCTCCGGCATGGGATGTGCCATTACCTCCAAGGATCCAGTATATTATAGCTTGGTAAGCGAGCGCGAAGGACTTACCATCTACAAGTGCTCGGGCACACCGGTCGACTGCATCAAGATGGCCCTGCACGAGGTCACCTACCGCCAGCCCGACATGATTATTGGTGGTATCAACCACGGCGACAACTCGGGTGTCAACGTCCACTATTCGGGCACCATGGGCATCGTCATCGAGGGTTGCATGAAGGGCATCCCCTCGGTAGGTTTCTCGCTCGACAACCATTCACCCGAGGCCGACTTTGAACCCTTGCGTCCCTACATCCTGCAGATTGTGCGCAAGGTGCTTGAGCAAGGCTTGCCCCAGGGCACCTGTCTCAATGTCAACTTCCCCGCTACACCCCTCTACGAGGGCGTCAAGGTATGCCGCATGGCACAGGGCGAGTGGACACAAGAGTGGGAGGAGCGTCCCCATCCGCGTGGAGGTAGCTACTTCTGGCTCGTAGGTAGCTTCTGCCTCAGAGACGAGCACCCTGCTGATGCTGACCGCCCCAACCTCACCGAAGGATTTGTGACCGTCACCCCCATACAGATTGACATGACCGACTATCGTCTGATGGAGGAGATTGCCACTAACTGGAACCTCGGCTGATACCTATACACTCACGCTAAGAACCCACTCCCATGAAGTATTATATCATCGCTGGCGAGGCCTCGGGCGACCTGCATGCATCCAACCTCATGAAGGCGCTCAAGGAGCACGACCCCGATGCACAGTTCCGATGCTTCGGTGGCGACCTCATGGCAGCCCAGGGCGGCACGCTCGTGAAGCACTATCGCGAGCTGGCCTATATGGGTTTCGTGCAGGTAGCGCTCCATGCACGCACCATCCTTCGCAACATGCGCTTGTGCAAGGACGATATCGTGGCATGGGCTCCCGACGTGGTGATATTGGTCGACTATCCGGGGTTCAACCTCAAGATTGCCAAGTATATAAAGACCCATACGCAGATACCCGTCTACTACTACATCTCTCCCAAGATATGGGCATGGAAGGAGTACCGCATCAAGGACATACGCCGCTATGTCGACGAGCTCTTCTCCATCCTCCCCTTCGAGGTTCCCTTCTTTGCCTCACATAGCTATCCCATACACTATGTGGGCAATCCGTGCGTCGATGCCGTGGCTCACTTCAAGGCCTCGTATACCGAGTCGCGCGAGGAGTTTTGCGCCCGTCACGGCCTCGACCCCACCAAGCCCATCGTGGCTCTCCTGGCCGGTAGTCGCAAGCAAGAGATCAAGGACAACCTCCCCATCATGCTGGCCGCGGCCAAGCACTTCACGCCCCAAGCCCTGCCACGCCGCCATCGCGACAAGCAGTTCCAGTGGGTCATCGCCGGAGCCCCCGGCATCAGCGAGGAAATGTATGCCCAGTTCATGGGAGGCAATGAGGCGAGCCATAAACTGCAGGTGACCACCCTGCATGGCGAGACCTATGCCCTGCTCACCCATGCCTATGCGGCCATGGTCACCTCAGGCACGGCCACCCTCGAGACCGCCCTCTTCCGCGTTCCCCAAGTGGTGTGTTACTATATCATGTGTGGTAGGGTAGTGGCATGGCTACGCCGTATGGTGCTCAAGGTGCGCCACATATCGTTGGTCAACCTCGTGGCCGACTTTACCGTGGTGCGCGAACTCGTAGCCGATGAGATGCGTGAGCGCGAACTCAAGGAAGAACTCGACCAACTCCTGCTCGACACCTTCTACCGCGAGCGCATGCAACACGAATACGACACGCTGGTGCTGGCGCCGCTGGGCGAGCCGGGTGCATCAGAGCATACCGCCGCCAAGATGGTAGAGCTCTTGCGTCGGGGCAAGTAGTTTAGGTGTTAAATGGAGTTAAAGGCCGATAGTTTAATTTAGGAGTTAAATGGAGTTAAAGGGAGATAGCACTCCGCTTTGCTTCGTTTTTGGTGGAGATAAAGGCCAAATGTATTGTACGCGCGAAAGGACTATTGGCATTTATCTCCCTTTATCTCCCTTTTATCTCCTAAAGCAACTCCATTGAACTTCTCATCTCCTACAAAAACCTTTATATCCTCAAAGATCCTGCGTAGCTTCATACACGAAGGTGTGTCCCGCAAACTGCTGCTCCACCAGTCCGAAGCGGATGAATTGTGCCAGTAGATGTACGGCACGATGGCGCGGCAGTCGGCTGAGTCGTGCAAAGCGGTTGAGCGTCATAGGCTCTTCGGCCTCGGCCAGCATCCGTAGCAGCGATTGCTCGCGTGCCGTGAAGGGGAGCAGTGATCCCTCCTCGTTATTGTCCTCGCGCCATAGTGCCATCTGCACGGGCGTAGCCACTATGTTCTCATCGGCAATGCGCACGAAGGCACATAGCTTGCCATCGTCCAGCTGGGCACGCACGGGGCGCTTCTCGATAGGCTCCACCTCGGCAATCACCACATTGTGTCCCTCCACGCGGTGTATGCTCATGTGGCACTCTACGGGCGGAACGCAATAGCGTGAGGCAGCCGCCTCCACCATATAGATCTCTTCGTCGCTGCGCACCCCCGCAATCTTACCATTGTCCTTCACGCCAATGAGCAGTCGGCCCCCATCCGTATTGGCAAAAGCCGATAGGGTGCGCGCAATCTTGCGTGCATCGGAGATCTCATATTTGAAATCCTGTTGCTGGTGTTCGCCCTGGGCGATAAGTCGGTGTATCAAGTGGGTTGAGTGTTGAGTGTTGAGGCTTTTTTTGGGGGGGGAGTTATCCGGAGGCTCACTCACCCCTAAACCCTAACCCCTCAATTGGATTCAGTCCCATCTCTCGTGCCTTCTTCATCATATATTCATATGCGGCATCGTGCTCGTTGGGTATGATACCATCGAGGATGGCGTCCTTGATGCTACTCTTGAGGGCACCCACCTCAGCGCAGGGCGTGAGTCCGAAGGTGCGCATGATCTCGTCGCCATCTACCGGAGGCTGGAAGTTGCGTATGCGGTCACGCTCCTCCAGGTCCTTGAGCTTCACGCGCACCAGGCGGAAGTTGTCCAGGAATCGCTGCTTGCGTATCTCGTTCTTCGAGGTGATGTCCGCCTCGCACAGCATCATCAGGTCATCGATGTCGTCACCTGCCTCGAAGAGCAGTCGGCGTACGGCACTGTCGGTCACCTCCTCATCGGCAATCACGATGGGACGCATGTGTAGTCCCACGAGCTTCTGCACATACTTCATCTTCTCGTTCATCGGTAGCTTCATGTTGCGGAAGATGGTGGGTATCATCTTCTCACCTATGAAGTTGTGGTTGTGGAATGTCCATCCCAGGCGCGGATCCCAGCGCTTGGTGCGAGGCTTGCCTATGTCGTGCAAGAGGGCCGCCCAGCGCAGCCACAGGTTATCGGTGTGGCGGGCAATGTTGTCCAGCACCTCCAGTGTGTGGTAGAAGTTATCCTTGTGTGCACGGCCATTCATCTTCTCCACGCCCTGCAGAGCCGCCAGCTCGGGGAATATGAGGGGGAGCAGTCCGCAGCGGTCCAACTCCACGAAACCCTTCGAGGGGATGGGTGAGGCAATGATCTTGTTCAGCTCGTCGATAATGCGCTCCTTGGATATGATCTTGATGCGTTCGGCATTGCGTGTGAGCGACTCGAAGGTCTCCTCCTCGATGAAGAAGTTGAGCTGTGTGGCAAAGCGCACGCAGCGCATCATGCGCAGCGGGTCGTCACTGAAGGTCACGTCCGGGTCCAGCGGCGTGCAGATGAGTCGGTCCTCCATATCGAGCAGTCCGTCGAAGGGGTCGGTGAGTTCACCGAATCGCTCGGCATTGAGGCACACGGCCAGTGCGTTGATGGTAAAGTCGCGGCGGTTCTGGTCATCCTCCAGCGTGCCATCCTCCACGATGGGTTTGCGCGAGTCGTGCGTATACGACTCCTTGCGGGCACCCACAAACTCCACCTCCATGTCGCGCCACTTGAGCTGTGCCGTGCCGAAGTTACGGAATATGCTCACATGAGCGCCGCGTCCCAGCTTCTTGCGCAGTGCCTCGGCCATGCTGATGCCGCTACCCACCACCACCACATCGATATCCTTCGATGGGCGTTCCAGGTAGAGGTCGCGCACGTAGCCACCTACCACATAACACTCGAGCTTCAGCTCATCGGCCGTGTCGCCTATGAGGTGAAAGAGCTTCGTGTCAAATATCTTCTTCAGTTCCTCGGGAGATATATGTCGCATTGCGTATAGTTTTTTATTTTATCAATAAAGTCAACGGCTGCAGTAAATTAAAAATTAAAATCCGTGCCATACCGCGTCAACGTTTTCGTCTTCGTCGGTGTTTTCGTCTTTGTCAACGTCGCGAAATTACTCAAAAAAATCGTTTTTATCCCCCTCTTCGCCCACCTTTTTGATTTTTTCTCCCTAACTTTGCACTAACAGAGATATTCGTAGTACATTTACACACCTAAAACAAACCCAATTGATGAAGACCAAGACCCTCATACTGGCCTCGCTGACATGCCTGCTGGCCGCCTGTGCCGAAGATATTGAGCGCCCCGCACAAGAGTACCTCACCCGTGCCCAGCACTCCTTTGCACAGAAGCAATACCACACCGCCAAGCTACAAATCGATAGCATCAAGGCCCTATACCCCAAGGCGTTCGACACACGCAAGCAAGCCCATGCCCTCCTGCTCCAGGTAGAGCTGGCCGAGAGCGAGGCAGGCAAAGCCTATGCCGATAGCCTCCTTAGCGATGCCAGCGCCCAGGTGGCCCCCCTCACCGCGAAGCTCCATCTCGACAAGGATGCACGCTACCAAGAGGTAGGCACCTACTACGCCCCCACACACCGCATCGAGGACAACGTGTCGCGCAGCTACCTCCGTCCCCAGGTCGATGAGCGTGGCGCCTGCTCCATCGTAGCCTTCTACCGCGGCAAGCCCATCCAGGCCCACACCCTGCGCTTTACTGCCACCGATGGCACCTTCGTCGAACTCGAGGCCGCCTATGAGTCACACGTCTCATCCGATGCCCTGGGCCGCACCGAGCGCACCGACTTCGTCGTTGCCCCCGACAACAACGTAGCCTCCTTCGTAGCCCTGCAGCAGGGCAAGAGCGTCAAGGCCACCCTCGTGGGTAAGGACGGTACCGTCGCCATCACCTTCGCCAAGGCCGATGCCCAGGCCCTCCTTACCGTGTGCGAGCTGGGTGCCGTGTTGCGCTCCGTAAGCCAGTTGCAGGCCCAGTCGCAAGAACTCGAGCGTCGCATCCGCTTCTTCACCACCCGCATCGAGGGCGACACCGTGCAATAACCCCACGCATCGGTTTCTCTTTGCTCTAAGGACGTGTTTAAAGTGCTGACTATACTGCCACTGACGGAAACCATTTATGAAACTTGAGTATTTTTTCAATAGAATCTATTATTCGATATTCGTGATATTTCGGTTAATGTATTATATACCTTTGAAAAAAGAGGACTTACATGAAAACGAATTATCCATAGAGAAAACACTGGAGTCAAACCCCGACAATGGCTTGGCTTTTCGTTTGGGCATTCTATGTCGGCGATTTACGATGTACCTCATTACATTCTTTTTGGGAGCCGGAACAGTTGGGGCTCTAAATGTCTTGAAACATCTTTTCATCAACGTTGAAGTAGGTGTTGATGTGAAAGACGTTATCATGTTTGTGGGATTCTTCTTACTCGCTGTGCCAATGGAGTACTATTTTATATGGAGAAAAGACAAGTACTTGGCATATTGTAAAAGATTTGTAAAGGAGCCTAAACGAAAGACCGTAATATGGTGTCTTATCACAATTGTGTTATATATAGCAGTTCTAATACTCTTTTTCTGGTCACTTAAGTGGTAGTCCATATTCTATGGCACCGCAACAAATACTGTCTCCCGCCTGAACCTCGTTCGGACGGGAGCTCTTTTTATGGGGTGTTGTCTTGCTATCTTATTTCTTCAGTGAGAAGTCGAAGCGCAAGCCGCCTCCGGGGCGGTTGGTTACGGTGATGGTGCCTCCGTGAAACTGTACGGCATGCTTCACGATGGCCAGTCCGAGGCCGGTGCCACCCATCTGTCGTGAGCGACCTTTGTCTACGCGGTAGAAGCGCTCGAAGAGGCGCGAGAGCTGGTCTTCTTTCACGCCGCACCCATCATCCTCGAAGCGGATGGAGCATTGGTGGTCGTTGTTCTGAAGCAGAGTGATGTAGATATTCTTTCCGCCCGAGTAGGCAATGGCATTCTCTGTGAGGTTACGGAAGATAGAGCCGATGAGCGATAGGTTACCCTCTACCATCACCTGCTCGGGAACTTCGGCATGCAGCGTGAGGCGCTCTTCGCGGGGCATGATGGCCAGTTCGCAATCAATCTCATGGATGATGCTATTGATGCTCACAGGTTCTTTGCCGATGAGCTGACTACCATCTTCCATGCGTGTGATGAGCGACACCTCTTCGAGCAATCGGCGCAGGCGGCCGGTGTTGGCATAGCAGCGCTCGATGAGTTCCTGGCGCTTCTCCTCGCTGAGGTTGATGCCCGAGAGCAGCGTCTCGAGGCACACCTGCATCGAGGCCACAGGGGTCTTCAGCTCGTGGTTGATGTTATTGGTCAGTTGGCGTTTCAGTCGTGTCTTCTCCTGCTCGGCTTCCATCTCATTGATGCGCTCAAAGCTCTTGCCTATGCGCTGGGTGATGAAGTAGGCCAGCATGCTGAATACAAGGCTGACGGAGATCATCACGATGAGAAATGTCCAGTCGGCCTCAAGCAATCCGCGTAGGGTAGCGCTATAGGGTATCGCCGTGCGCACGATAGCCTTCTCGCCTCGTGTGGCCGAGTAGAAGTATTCGCGCCCATCGCTGGTCGATTGTCTTCCGATGTGGTAGCCCAGTCCTCTGCGTAGCGCCTCTGCCACCTCAGGGCGATGGCGGTGGTTGTCGAGCGAGTCGAGTGGCAGCATATTGTCATACACCACCGTTCCCGAGAGGTCGATGACCGATATGCGCAGTTCCTCGAAAGGCTGTGCGTGGCTATTGATGCACTCCTCATAAGCCTCGCCATCATCTATGGCACCTACCAGGTGGCTATTGTAGAGTTGCAATTGGGCATTTACGAAGTGGGTCTTGTATTGCTTCTCTCTCACGTATTGGAAGCCGATGAAGCACAAGATGATAGCCCACAAGCAGGCAATGAGGATAGCAAAGAGTTGCTTGTGATACGATTTCTTAGTCGCGGAAGCCATAGCCAAATCCTGAGCGTGTAACAATGTATGAGCCATACACCCCAATCTTCGAGCGCAGGCGGGTGATGTTGACATCGATGGTGCGGTCGAGCACCACTACCTCGTCACTCCACACGCGACTCAATATCTGTTCGCGCGAACAAATCTTACCGCGATGCTTGATGAGGTAGGCCAGCAGCTCAAACTCCTTCTTGGCCAGCTTCACCTCTGTGCCATCCACCGTGCAGCGCTTAAACTCCAGGTCGAGTCGCAGCCCCTCCACCTGCAACACTTCCGGTGCCGCCACGGGAGCACTTGCACTCTTCTGTCCCGAGGTGCGGCGCAGCACGCTCTTCACTCGTGCTATCACATTGCGCACGGTGTAGGGCTTCATGATGTAGTCGTCGGCCCCAATGTTGAGCCCCATCACCATATCGTCCTCCGTGTCGCGCGCTGTAGTGAAGATGATGGGTATGCCAGCCGTGCTGACATCGGCCTTCAGCATCTTGGCCATCTTGATGCCACTGATCTCGCCCATCATGATGTCGAGCAATATCAGCGCATAGCTCTTCAGTTCGAGCGTCAATGCCTGCTCGGCACTGAAGGCAATGTCCACATCGTACCCCTCGTTCTCGAGGTTCAGTTTGAGCACCTCGCACAGGGTCTCCTCATCATCTACTATCAATATGCGTTCGGCCATAGATACCTTATATTATATTTCACTGCGAAGATAGGGAGAAATCTTGACTCTGCGAACGTGTCCGATGAGATTTAATAAAAATGTAACATCTTGCAGCTTATCACATAACGGTAAGCAAGGAAATCTTGTAAAAGAAAAATGTGGGTGATTGAAAGAAGAATCCTTTGGTTTGCATACGGGATGCAGAAGTTGGAAGTATCGCTTGATAATATGTGCATGAAAAAAAGTGCACAATCTAATCAAAAGTGCACGAAAAAAAGTGCATATCGTTTGTTTTCTATAGAGAAAGTAGTATCTTTGTATCGACAAACGATTGTAGCACATTATCTTATATCCCCATCGTTATGAATGCTTTGCAAGAAGAAATGAAACGCCAGTTGAGCAATCTTAATCCCAAGATGATTCGACGTTATCTGCACGATATCATAGATTGGGATGCACGCCTTATAAGTATTTTAGGAGCGCGAGGCGTGGGCAAGACCACGTTGCTCTTACAACATATCCAAGAGAGTGGGGATGTGGAGCATTCACTTTTCGTATTTGCCGACAATATCTACTTCACCACGCATACCCTCCTTGACCTTGCAGGAACATTCTATCGCAATGGAGGCAAATATCTATACATAGACGAGATTCACAAATACCCCAATTGGTCTACCGAGATAAAGAATATCTACGACAGTTTCCCTACGCTGAAGGTAGTGTATACCGGCTCTTCCATTCTCGACTTGGAGAAGGGCGGCGCCGATCTTTCTCGTCGTAAACTGCAATACCACATGTATGGCCTCAGTTTTCGTGAGTTTGTAGAGCTGAAGTATGGCCAGCAAATCAGAGTACACTCCTTGCAGGATTTGATTGCGGGACATATCGATTGGCCTTATCAATCATTACAGCCTCTACCCGCCTTTGCAGAGTATCTACGCTACGGATATTATCCCTACTTCACTGACGGACATTTAGAAAACCATCTCTATGGTTCCGTGCTGCAGACATTGGAGGTCGACATTCCCACTTTTGCACAAATGAATGTAGGCACCATACGCAAGTTGAAGACCCTGCTTGGCATCATTGCTGCCAGTGTGCCATTCAAGCCCAACATGCAAGGTATAGCTCGCGACTTGAGCATGAGCCGAAACGATATATCCGACCTCTTCTACTATCTCGAGAAGGCTGGCATGATAGCCCAGTTACGACAATCTACGGAAGGCATAGCCCTACTCGGTAAGGTAGATAAGGTATACCTCAACAATACCAATCTGATGTATCTTCTTGCATCCGACAAGATAGAGATTGGTAATGTGCGTGAAACCTTCTTCCTTTCGGCTACTCAAGTGACCGAGCGCGTTCTTGCCTCTACCATCAGTGACTTTCAGATTGGTGAATACACCTTCGAAGTCGGTGGAAAGAAAAAGGGAAAGAAACAATTGGCCGAGGCCGCTCGCGGCATTGTCGTACGCGACGATATTGAATATTATTCCCCCGACATTGTTCCATTATTTGCTTTTGGTCTGGTATATTGACGGATGGTCAGGGTAGTGGTAAACTTGATTAATCAGAGTAGCCGTAGGGAAAAGCAACGAATAAGGGTTATTGGAGTATAAATCCACAGAAGGCAAAATCGAAGGTTGAAACTCTAAAGACACCACAAAACGTAATAATTTGTCCGTACAAGGCTTATTATTACGACTTCTTTGTAATTTTGCAACATGAGTCAAGAGGGATTTAAGTTTTATAAACCATGTAAGCTGTTACAACCTTATGTGAGGTATTATTGGGTATTCAATAGTTGTCAAATGATGAATACCTATACATTCCCTATTGGATGCCCTCAAATCATTTTTCATAAGCGAACACCATTATTCATACCTGAGTTGAATGCAACGCAAAATAAACTGACAATTAGTGGACAAGTTAATTTTTCTTCACACTTAAAAGCTGACGATGATGTTGAAATGATTGTTGTGGTATTCTACCCACATACGATGAATATATTTCTGAACACTCCTTCATCATCCTTTTACAACAAGGAAGTTTCTGGTTATGATATTGAGGATAAACATCTGAACGAATTGGCTATGCAAGTATTCGATTGTGAAGACAACAATCTTTGCGTCACTCTCATTGAAGAATGGCTATTATCCCAATTATCGACAAAACCATACGACACAACGTATCGAGTAAACCGGATGAATGCAGCCATAGAGAAACTTCTTGCCGCTCCACAAACCCTTGTAACCGCATTGTCTACAACCTGTTGTTTGGGCAAAAAACAATTCGAACGAGAGTTCTATTTACATGTGGGGATGAATCCCAAAGAATATTCTCGTATTGTCCGCTTTCAAAAGGCATTGAGGCTAATGCAGCATCAGAAGGGAAAGACCAATGAAGCCGATTTGGCATACACAAGCGGTTATGCAGACCAATCACACCTCATACGAGAGTTTAAGAAGTTGTGTGGATACACTCCTTTATCATTGCTTGAAGTTTCAACTCCCTATTCCGATTTGTTTACTACTCCTATATAGAAGTCTCATTTGTTCTATCTAATGTAGGAAGCTTCATCTACTTTTGCTGTTCCATTTACGAACTTAATGACAGAAAAGTATGAAAGAAGTAGATCCTCAAACAACCACTCGTGCTTACGCTTTTGAAATGTGGATGAGCGCCCCAATGCCGATGGTAACATTTTTCAAGACACTCGATGTGTCAAATCTATTAAAAATCAGCAAGAAGAGAAGACTGAAGTTCAATATGCTGATGTGCTATTGTATTGGAACGGCCGCAAGTAAAGTCAAAGAATTTTATATGCTTCCCGTGAGTGGTAAGTTGATGCAGTTCGATACAATCGCAGTAAACACCATAGTAGTCAACAATGTTGGAGAGGTAAGTTCGTGCGACCTCCCTTTTAGCAAGGACTTGGCACAGTTTAATAACGACTATTTACAGCTCACGAAACAGGTGGCGGAAACCTGTGTTGACCACGACCTCTCGGCAGAGAGTATGGTAATCGGCACCTCGGCATTGGCACAATATGAAATTGATGGTGCAGTGGGTATGTATAGTGGGATTTTCAATAATCCGTTTATGATTTGGGGCAAGTACAAGCGTGCATGGCTTAAAACTTGTCTGACCGTATCTTTCCAGTTTCACCATACACAAATGGATGGAGCACATGCAGCCAAATTCTTGGAGTATATCCAAAAAGAAATAGATATGATGAAATAAAAATTTCAATTGCATATTCTCTAATTCTACGCCATATATCAGTTCTTAAATTTCCCTTTGTCCAAATTAGAGTTTGGATATAGGCAGCCGTAGGGAAAAGCAACGAATAAGGGTTGTTGGAGGATAAATCCACAGAAGGCCTTCGAAGTACGCCTGCGCCTATTCTTCGACAATTAGAAATGATTTGTATCAATTAATTGTTTCAAATCATCTATAAGGACTAGTGTGCGAAGTTCTGCTCCTTTAGTTGTCATATGGTATGGTGTGTCAAAGAATAATGAATCTGGAAAGACGTATCTGTATGGATCTGCTTGAAAAGGGATTTCATTCTGTTCCATAAAAAAAGTCAAAGAATCTATTTGGTTTTTTTGATGAAAAAAATTGCTTTCGTTCAGGCAAGGGGGGAGGTATACTAGATATAATCCGTGATCCTTTGAATAGTCATGTAGGTATTGGTAATATGACAACGTTTCTTTGTCCATGTTCCCTTTAAAATTATAGGTGGTCTTGAATTCTTGAGGCTCCCTCTTATATGAAATATCTCCAAATTTATTAATAGAACGAGCAGAATAAGGTCCTTCAAAAGGCTTGCAATTAATAACCTTTAGTGCTCCTATAAAATGGGGAGCAATATACTTAAATGTATACCACCACTGCTTTGCACTCATTCTTAAATATGCTTTTGGAATATGGGTGCTTAATATTCTAAAGAGCGCACCTTCCCCATATAATCTACTTTGACTGGAATAGTATTCTGGACAGAACACTATGATATCTCCCTTATTCAATAGGTCTTTATATATCTCGAATTGCATCCTGACACCAATTCCTGCATGGGTTGATGTGTTTACAACAGGCATACTCATTGTTTCTGAAATAATTTGAGAATTTATACTAAAAGCTCCATTGGAACCAGAGACAATGACAATTTTGTTCGTGTCTTTTAACTCTTCAAGTTTCTCGTAAGCAAATGCCACATTAACTTCGTGAGAATTCTTGCTATATTCATTTCCCACCATTAACATTATTACTGTTGCTAACGTAGTCGGGAAGATTAAGAAATAGAAAATCTTTGCTATAAATCGTTTCATTCTTAGGTGTTTAAAATTGGAAATAAATAAAGGTGTTATCACTTTCTATCGATGCCATGAATGAAATATAAATAGAGCTTATCAATAGACAATAAACTATTGTTCTTACCCAATTATTAGGAATAATCCTCTTGAATTCATGTTCTTCATTCCTATTCCACCATTCCACCACAATAACAATAATACTAACTAAAAAAATCCAAAGGCTGAATAGAGGCAACTTTACTTCGCTGATTTGTCCAAAATCCAACATTGCAATAATATACTGAATTGCATGGACGAGTGACGTTGATCTAAATATTATCCACCCAATCATTACAAGCATGAAAGTAAAGCATATGTTTATAAACTCCGATAAAGAAGGGATTTTTTTGTTCTTATCAAATCCACTCTTGTATCTATGGTTTTTATGTAGCAGGATTAGAGGAAGGAATAAACATGCATGATACAGCCCCCATGCCACATAAGTCCAATTTGCTCCATGCCAGAGTCCACTTAACAAAAATATCACAAATGTGTTTCTTACAACTTTAGCTTTAGAAACTCTACTACCTCCTAGTGGAATATATACATAATCAACAAACCATTTATTTAGGGATATGTGCCACCTCTTCCAGAATTCTGAAATATCTCGGCTAAAGTACGGCACCTTGAAGTTTGACTGAAGTTTAATTCCAAATAATTTTGCACACCCGATTGCTATAGAAGAGTACCCCGAGAAATCTCCATAAATTTGAAGCGTAAAGAATATTGCTCCAAGCAATAAAGACAATGCATCCCATTCATTGTAATTCTCAAAGGCCATATTGGCATAATAAGCACAATTATCCGCAATAACTATTTTTTTGAAGAATCCCCATAGCATCTGACGACATCCATCTACGGCTATCGAATAATTAAAGATCCTCACTCTCTGAAATTGAGGTAACAAATCAGAGGCCCTTTCAATAGGACCTGCCACTAACTGTGGGAAGAAACAGATAAAAGCAAAGAACGCAAATGGATCTTTTGTTGCCTCAATCTTTCCTCTATAAACATCAATAGTATAGCTTAATGCTTGGAATGTATAAAAACTGATTCCGACAGGAAGTATAATATTTAATGTGGGATAATCTATGTCAACCTGCCAAACAGAGAATAAGGATACTAGGCTTTCGGCAAAGAAATTATAATATTTAAACAACCCCAAAATGAACAGGTTTATCACAATATTGGCAATTGACACCAATTTTGCCTTCCTTACATCACCTTTTGCTCTGCAATTTGTTATAAGCAATCCGTTAACAAAACTACATCCTGTGGTAAAGGCAATAAGAAGTAAAAATCTCCAGTCCCACCACCCATAAAATAAATAACTAATAGCAATAACAAAAACATTTTGCGACTTAATGCTTCTGTAAAAAACGAACCAATAAAGGATGAACACTATCGGAAGGAAGAATAAAAACTCTACAGAATTAAATAACATATATATAGTTATTGTTTTTTCTTACAAGCCTCCCAAAATTAGTCTTAATAATGTGTTTAGCAAACGGATACAAGAAAAGCGTAGAGACTTGTCATGCTCATCGAAAATCAGGCTCTGGAAAACCGTAACAGAAATGAGCAGAGAAACAAATACCCCACGCTGTAGCATATATGGAGAAAGTGTGTACAGCCTTTGATGGGCTGTACACCGCTTGCATATACGCAAACAGAATGAGCGTCGCATTGTTTCTATCCTCTGTTTTTGAAATTTTCCAGATTTCGATTTTCGGATAAAAGCAAGAAACGCATTCTTGAGCCGAGGATTTCTCCCCTCGGATGCCGCAAATTTACAATTTAATTCTGAATTTTTAATTCTGAATGCTTAATTATTTTTGTATACCATGTTTTTCTTGACCAAACAATGCGAACGCTCTGAAATATTCGTTTCTCAAAGAGAAAGTAAAAACTCATTGCATATACGAAGACAATGACAAAAGAAATAGTGTTTTTCCTATATTGCTTGAGGTGTCGGTAGTTGAAGGTAATGATTTATCGAACAGGAAAATTGCGACCGACACCTGTTGTAAGGGGTGTCGGTCGCAATTCGTTTTATTCGTTAATACTATAATATTTAGTTTTCTTTCTCAAAGTCTTCATATAAAGCTACAGGACCGAGATGCCAGAGTTTAGTAGATTCGTCCTCCAGCTCGTGATACATCTTAGATGAGTAGAATGCGCGGAGAGCTTCAAGCATAGTGCCACCATGTTGCTCGGTATAGATGCGAGCAAAATGAGCAGCCTTGCCCGGGATGAGTAAGTGTACATTGTTATTTGTTACTTCGCGAATCATAGTGTCACCTCCTTTGCTTCTATAAAAGTAAGATGTTGTAGCGATTGTTCGGTGTGGAAGAGGAATTGGTCTACCAACTCATAAGTTCGCAATTCGCGTATCAGTCCTTCCTTATCAAGCAAATTGCTTTCGTAGAGTGCGAAGGCTGCATAGACGCGGTCATTAGCAACAGGGCCATAGACAATATCGAAAGAGTGTTCAAATCCTCTCTCGGTACGATTGCGCATTACAAAGTCTACCCACTCTTCAGTCGGAGTCTCGAAACGCAATTGCTTTATCTCATCGGGCAAAACATCTGCAAGCTCGTACACATTGACATAGCCTACGGAGTGCTGTGCTCCTTTTCTGCGTCGCACCCATTGCTCTGCTTGCTCATACGAGGTGGTGGTATAGAATCCACGACCATAGTCAAGCGTACGGTTAGGAGTGATGATGCGTGGTTCACTTACGACTTCAAGACTTCCGTGATATAGTTTCATACGTTCTCCTCCTTTGCTCGTTTGATAAATTCATCAATCTCCTCCATTAGCCATTGGTAGCTTTGGGTATGGAGAATGTCAAAGTTGTCTACTAAATATTGGTCCACACCATATTGGACAAAGAGCGCCATCACATCGCTGCCCGATGTGGATATATGCCGCTTGTACTGCTCTATGCAGAACGAGAGGAAATAGGCGATATCAGTGTCTCTCTTTGTCATTGCTTGCAAAGTTATCGAAAAAATATTGGAATAGCAAAGTGTTCTGTAAGTTTGTTTATCTTCGCTTCAGTTCCTTTTCTAATTCCAATAGTTTGTGCAGTCCTCTAATTCTAGATTATAGATGTTTTCGTTCTTAAATTTTCCTTTGTCCAAACTGGAGTTTCTCTTTGTCCAAATTAGAGTTTGGATATAGGCAAACTGTAGTTTGGAGCCTTCCAAATTAAACAAATTTTATCACAGGTTTGACAAAAGTTAATCAGACCTGTGATGATTTTTTGTAGCCATAGTGATAAATCTTTGTCAAGCCTGCGAAAAAGTTTGACAAAGAAGAGGGTACTGGGCAATCTTTAGTTGGGCTTTTGGAGGATTGCTATATGCTTCTCACCGCATTTTACATTCACTTAACAAGTTTGTAATAATCATGAAACATAGTCTCCCTACCTTTGCACTCGAAAAATTAAGCGACGCATCTGATCAGATAACAGAAAAAGAAATTCAAACATTAACACAACATTAAAAAGAAAAGACAATGAGAAAGATTAAGTTTATCGTAGCGAGTATGGCCGTTTGCATGGGTATCACTGCACAGGCACAGGAGACAAAGTCTGCCGAGCCCAAGGGTAAGGCCATTGTACAGACATTCGGTAATTTCAATGCCGACTTCAGCAAGGATGGCGACAGCCACGGCTTCGAGTTGGAGCGTGCTTACCTGGGCTACGAGTATAAGTTGGATGGCGGCTTGTCAGTGAAGACAGTGATGGACATTGGTAAGTCAAGCGATGTGTCAGACCTCCAACGTATCGCCTATGTGAAGAACGCACTCGTACAGTGGAAGCACGGCAAGTGGACCGTGAATGGTGGTATGATCTCGACCACACAGTTCAACTTCCAAGAGAAGTTCTGGGGCTACCGCTATGTATTGAAATCATTCCAAGACCTCTACAAGTTTGGTAGCAGTGCCGATCTCGGTATCTCTGCCGCTTACAAGGCTACCGACTGGCTCTCTGCCGACGCTATCATCGTCAACGGTGAGGGTTACAAGAAGGTGCAGAAGGGCACAGGCCTCTGCTATGGCTTGGGTGCTACGCTCACTCCCGTCAAGGGCTTGCAGGTACGCCTCTATGGTGGTCTCAACCAGGGTGCTACGGCCGATGCCAACACCGTGAACACTGCAGCCTTCGTAGGCTACAAGGCCGATGCCTTCAGCCTCGGTGCCGAGTACAACTACATGGACAAGGCAGGCAGCAAGCAGAGCGGTTACTCAGCTTACGCAACAGTGAACGTGGCCGACAACACCAACCTCTATGCTCGTTGGGATGAGGTATTCGCTGGCAACACCGTATCAAAAGACGCAGCTATCGTAGGTGCTCAGTTCAAGGTAGGTAAGTATATCAAGGTTGCTCCCAACGTACGCATGCAGATGGACCGCAAGGCTGGTAAGAACACTTGCGAGGGATATGTAAGCTGGTACTTCGGACTTTGATAAATTGAGGATGGGGAAATAAGTTTGACAATCCAAGCGGAGCGCGTAGATGTAAATAGGTATTAGTTAAGCATTCGTAAAATTATCTACGCACCGCTTGCCCCTGACTCCTTAAAACAACATTACAAACCAACAACAAATTAAAAAGTAAAGATTATGAAAAAGATATTTTCTTCAGTTATGACCTTGGCCATTGGCCTTGCAATGGTATCGTGTGGCGGAGGCGCAGCCAATAGCGCCCGCAAGGCACAGGAGCTCTCTGGTGCAGGTGCTACCTTCCCCTTGCCCTTCTATAATGTAGTGTTCGAGCAGTTTGCCCAGGTTAATGGCGACGCTGTAGCCTACGGTGGTATCGGTTCAGGCGGTGGCGTACGCAACCTTCGCGACAAGATTGTAGACTTCGCTGGTAGCGATGCATTCCTTTCAGAGAAGGAGATGGCCGATATGCCCTCAGTGATCCATGTGCCCACTTGCATGGGAGCCGTAGTGCTTGCCTACAACCTCGAAGGCGTAAACGAGCTCAACCTCTCGGGCGAAGTGATTGCCAACATTTTCGCTGGCGAAATCAAGATGTGGAACGATGCCCGCATCGCAGCTCTCAACCCTGGTGCCACACTTCCCGCCGAGGCTATCATCCCCGTGTTCCGTTCCGACGGTTCAGGTACCACCTTCGTGTTCACCGACTACCTCACCAAGGTATCGCCCATGTGGAAAGAGAAGTTCGGCGCAGGCAAGTCAGTCAACTTCCCTTCAGGACAG
>JAFZFZ010000011.1 GCA_017557005.1 Bacteroidaceae bacterium
AAAGTTCTTCCAAGCGGGAAGATAGGTGTCGCCAATGAGTGACTTGTCGAAATCCTTGTCGTAGTCGATGCTGAATGCGGGGATCTTGATCTGTGCATAAGAACCGGGCTCGAAGTCCATGTGCTCGCCGGGAGGCAATGCCACCTTGTACTCCTTGATGAAGGTTGCCACGTTCTTGTTTGAAATAACGGTGCACTCCCATTCCTTAACACCCATTACTGACTCGTCAACCTTGATGGCCATGTCGCCCTTCACCTTAACCTGACAGCCAAGACGCCAGTTGTCCATCTGCTGCTTGCGGCTGAAGTGTCCCTTCTCAGAGGGAAGGATCTCGCCACCACCTTCTACTACCTGGCACTTGCACTGGCCGCATGAGCCCTTACCACCGCAGGCAGAAGAGAGGAAGATACCGTTTGATGAGAGTGTGTTGAGCAGGGTTGAACCGCTCTCTACCTCGAGCTCGTTCTCACCGTTGATAGTGAGCTTCACTGCTCCTGAAGCTACCAAGAATCTCTTGGCAAGCAAGAGGATGGCAACGAGGAGAAGTATCACTACGAGGAATACTGCGATACTCGCTAAAATCAATTTCATATCCATATTATTATTCCTCCTATTATTAGATGTTAAGACCTGAGAAACACATGAATGCCATAGCCATCAAACCTACAGTGATGAAGGTGATGCCGAGGCCGCGAAGTGCCTTGGGCACGTCAGAGTACTGCATCTTCTCACGGATAGCTGCCAAGCCTACGATAGCAAGCAACCAACCGATACCTGAACCGAGAGCGTATGCCACTGAATCGCCAACACAGAGGATAGCCTGTGTGTTGTTGGGGTCCATGGTGATGCGCTGCTGCATGAAGAGCGAAGCACCCATGATGGCACAGTTTACAGCGATAAGGGGAAGGAAGATACCGAGCGAAGCATACAACGAGGGGCTGAAACGCTCAACTACCATCTCTACCAACTGTACGATACCGGCAATAACGGCAATGAAGAGGATAAAGGCCAAGAAACTAAGGTCAACACCCTCAACCAAACAGTCGGGGCCAAGAACCTTGGTCTGCAACAGATAGTTCACGGGAAGTGTAACGAGCAACACGAAGGTTACTGCCACACCGAGACCGAGAGCTGTCTTCACATTCTTTGATACGGCAAGGTAAGAACACATACCCAAGAAGAATGCGAAAATCATATTGTCCACGAAAATAGAGCGGACGAAAAGACTAATAAAATGTTCCATAAATTTCTTCTTTATTTACAATTTACAAATTTACTATTTACCATTGATTTACCATTTTGTTATTTTACAATTTCATTTACCGTGGAGGTCAATCATAAAATCATCAAATCGCACAATAAATTGTACATTGTAAATTGTCAAATTGTAAATTAATTCTGTTCTTCCTGCAACTCAGTATGGCGTGCACGCTGGTACCAGATGATGCAACCTACGATGATGAGGGCTGCGGGGGGCATCAGCATGAGGCCGTTGTTGATATAACCATGATCGTAGCACCACTGGGGGATTACCTGGTAGCCGAAGAGGCTACCGCTACCGAAGAGCTCACGGATGAATGCCACGATGACAAGGATCTTAGCATAGCCAAGACCATTACCGATACCATCGAGGAATGAAGCCCAAGGACCATTAGCCATAGCAAATGCCTCGAGACGACCCATGAGGATACAGTTGGTGATGATAAGACCTACATATACTGAAAGCTGTACGCTCACGTCGTAAGCAAAAGCCTTCAAAATCTCACTTACGATAGTTACCAGCGCTGCACACACTACCAACTGCACGATGATACGGATACGGTTGGGGATGGTGTTACGCAGCAACGAGATGATTACGTTGGCCATAGCCACGATAACAGTCACTGAGAGACCCATCACGATGGCGGGCTCAAGTTGAGCTGTTACAGCCAATGCAGAACAGATACCGAGTACCTGTACGGTAACGGGGTTGTTCATGCCCAGAGGAGTCTTCAGCGCCTCCATATTCTGCTTTGAAAATAATGACATAACTGTTTCCTCCTTTGATTATTTGTTAACAACTACTTGAACATCAACGAGTACAGGCTCGCTCTGTACGCTATCGCAAGCGGCTGCGCAACATGCTTTCTCGCAAGCCTTCTCTGCAAGGAATGCCTTGTAGAGACCGATGCTGTTCTTGAGCATAGCGTCTACACCGTTTGAAGTGATGGTACCACCTGAGATACCGTCAACCTCTGTCTCGGGATTCTGCACCTTACCAGCCTTAACAACGGTGATGACAACATCGTTGTTGGCATTCACAGCAGTCTTGCCGATGAAGGGCTTTTGGAACTTCTCGTAGTTGGTGATCTCAGCACCAAGACCGGGAGTTTCACCAGCGTGTGAGAAGTAGACACCATAGATGGTCTCCTTATCAGCGTTGAGGGCTACATAACCCCAGATGGGGCCCCAAAGACCTGCACCATAGAGGGGAAGTACAAACTTGGTCTCACCATTTACCTCACATACATAAAGGGGGAGGTTATCGGCGGTCACTGCAGCATTCTCTACAGCAAAGCCACCCTCGTTAGCCACTACTTCGCCCTTAGCGTTGAGCAGCTGATCAGCCTTTACATAGGTCTTATAAGCAGTCTCTGCATCCTTCTCAAAGATATTGAGTGCAGCGAGTACCTGCTTCTTCTTGTCGAGCTCGATATTCTTCTGCTGCATGGGCTTGAGCACTGAAGAAACGAACGCCAAAAGGAATGCTACGATAATAACCATAACCGAAGCATATATAAATGTATAGGAATTCTTATTCGTATTCATAATAGTATTCGATTATTGAGGTTATTACTTACTGTTGGCGGCACGCTTGGCACGCTTAGAGATGTTTGACTGATATACGTAGTAGTCGATGAGCGGAGCAAAGAGGTTCATCAACAGGATGGCAAGCATCATACCTTCGGGGTAACCGGGGTTGAGCACACGGATAACGATAGCTACAACACCGATGAGGAAACCGTAGATATACTTACCACACTCGGTACGGCATGAGGTAACGGGGTCAGTAGCCATGAATACGGCACCGAAGCAGAAACCACCGAGAGCGAGGTGCTGATACCAAGGCATCATAGCTACGGCATTGTCGGCCGAACCGCACTGGTTGAATACCCAAGCCATCAAACCACCACCAACGAATACGCTGAGCATGGTCTTCCATGAAGCGATGCCTGAGCCCAAAAGGATGAGTGCACCGAGGCCGATAGCCACAACGCTGGTCTCACCGATTGAACCAGGGATAAGACCCCATACCATATTCATATCCCACGCGGGAGCAGCACCAGAGGTAGCTGCAACACCCAGAGCGGTAGCTGCGGTGTAGCCGTCGATGTCGGCACCAAGACCGAAGATAGCCTGATCAGCTACCCATACAGCATCACCAGAGATTACGCTGGGGTATGCGAAGAAGATGAATGCACGTGTTACGAGTGCTACGTTGAAGATGTTCATACCTGTACCACCGTAAATCTCCTTAGCGAAGATTACTGCGAAGGCGGTAGCTACGGCAATGATCCACAGGGGAGTGCCTACGGGAACGATCATCGGGATGATAAGACCCGATACGAGGAAACCTTCGTGGATCTCCTCACCCTTCCACTGGGCCACGGTGAACTCGATGCCGAGACCTACAAGGTAAGAAACGATAATCTTAGGCAACACTGCGAGGAAGCCGTAGCCAAACACCTGCATGAAGGTAGCAGATGCCAACATACCAGCTGCTGCGAAGTGCTGATAACCTACATTGTACATACCGAAGAGGAGCGCGGGTACCAAAGCAAGGCACACCATGATCATCATACGCTTGCTATCGAAGCAGTCGTGGATGTTTGAGCCGCTCTTTGAAGTATGGTTGGGTACGAAGAGGAATGTCTCGAACCCGCCGAACACTGAACGGAAAGCGTGGAGCTTGCCACCCTTCTCGAAGTTCGGCTTAATCTTGTCTACTAATTGTCTCAATCCCATAGCTTATTCCATTTCAGAGCGCAACTTCATCAATCCTTCGCGAACGATACGCTGCAACTCAAGTTTAGACGAATC
>JAFZFZ010000001.1 GCA_017557005.1 Bacteroidaceae bacterium
AGAGGCTTCGATTTGAAAAATAATTTGTACTTTTGTACTCAGATAATACAAGAGTTATTTGAAAAGCGTGACGAATATGGCTCAGCCAGACAATCGTATTTTTTCTTATCCGTTGCCAATTCTCACGTGAGTTCTTCATAATAGTTTGATAATCACAAATTCTATATCAAACTTCATCAAATATACGAATAAGCGAGCGAAAAACACGAAACTTGTTTCAGTTTTTTGCTGCGAGCGCGAGTATCTTCGCTATTTATGGCACAATTAGTGCAAGCCGAGCGAAATACAAAGTTTTACTTTGATATTTCACCGCGAGCGAAAGTATCTAAGCGGTTTCTTGCCGCAAAGATACGAATATGCGAGAGCGAAATAATACTTACAACCCTGCAGCTCGGCGCAAGTCTTCCATTTGGCTTTCCCACATCTGCTTGAGGTCCTCTTCCTCTTCGTTGCGCGCCATCTCGGTAATTTCGAGCATATGTGTCTTGGTGAGTTCGCTCACGCTGATGCGCAGTTCGAAGTAGGTCTTGGGTCCTTCGTCGAGCCAATGGAAACGGATATAGATGCCTTCGCGGCAGCCTAACAGTTCAGCCTCGCGGGTCTCCTCCTTGCCCCAATGGAAAGTGTATATACCATCTTTTTCGGTGATTTTGTCGGCCATCCATGCTTCCAGGCCGCCTGTGGTCCCGATAAAGTTCCAAATGATGTTACGTGAATTTCCATTCAACGGATATTCCAACTTGATCTTATTCATGGTATTGTGCTTTTGGTTGCGAATATACAAAAAAACTCGTAATAGGCAAATTATAAACCTACTTTTTAGGGTTAAATAGGTAAGAATGAAAAAAAATATAAAAAAATCTCGTTTTTGTTTGGTTGTACCGAAAATTAGTCCTACCTTTGCACCCGCAATTCGAAAGGATGGCGGGATAGCTCAGCTGGTTAGAGCGCATGATTCATAATCATGAGGTCCCCGGTTCAATCCCGGGTCCCGCTACAAAGGAGAAGCTCACAAGGCTTCTCTTTTTTGTATATATACCTGCCGAAAGGGGAGGGCAGCCATACTATTTAGTGCGTGGAATGAACATTTTTTAAGCAAAATAATTATTCTTTATGTCTGCGAGGCTACGGCCTTAGCAGCAAGAGGTAATTACAAGTCATAAGAAATGTTATGAAGCAAGAGCAATCTACCCGTATCTTGACATCGCTGTTGAGCGGTGCGGAGAAGAAGGTGCTTGTATGGCTGGCGCAGCGTCAGCCGCGTTGGATGACATCCGATATGCTCACTGCTATCGGGGTTGTAGGTGCCGTGGTGGTGGCAATAGGTTACGTTCTCTCCAGTTTTCATGTAGCTTGGCTATGGCTTGCGTCGCTGGGCTTTGTCATCAACTGGTATGGCGACTCGCTTGATGGCACCTTGGCTCGTGTGCGACACACGCAGCGCCCCATCTATGGATTTTACCTCGATCATAATATCGATGGTGCTACCATGTCTATCATGTGCATCGGAGCAGGGTTGAGCGATCTGCTTCATCTCTCCATTGCTTTTTCTGTGTTGGCAGTATACCTATTGCTCTCCATCTCAGTATATATCAATGCTCACTTGAAGGGTGAGTTTTGTCTCACCTATGCCGGTATGGGTCCCACAGAGTTTCGTCTCATCATGATTGTGGTCAATACGCTCTTTGCAGTTGTCGTGCCCTTGCGCACGTTTGCTTTGCATCTCATCTTACTGGGAAGGCCCATTACGCTTGGTGCCTTCGATCTTATTGGGCTTGCTGTCCTTATCGTGCTCATTGCCATCTATATAGGCAACTTTGTGCGCGACGCCAAAGGCTACGCAACCATTGATCCGGTGAAACCGTTTTGAGTTGCTTCGCAACGGTTAAAATGCCTGCGGCATGGTTAAAGTGCTGCGCACGGTTAAAGTTGCTTCGCAACGGTTAAGCCGGATGGCTGCATAATCTTCCCTTTTTAATTTTCAATTTTTAATTTCAAAAGTGCCCCTCCTCACTTCTCAAGAGATCTCGCGCCTCTCGCCCCTCCTGCGCGGTAGGGTGGGCGGTGCGCTGGTGCGTGTAGCTATGCGTGTGCTGAAGGTGGAGCGTGCCAATGCGCTTTACGAACGCCATGCCCACCTGCGAGGTCCGGCCTTTGCAGGCAGCGTGTTGCGCGACTTGGGCGTGTGCTACCATGCAGGCGGATGGGCTGCAGTCGAGGCGCTTGTTCCCTCGCAACCCTTCATCACCATCAGCAATCACCCCTATGGCGGCCTCGACGGACTTATCCTTGCCGACCTCTTCGGCCACCATCGGGCCGACTATCGCATCATGGCCAATCAGCTGCTTGCACGCGTTGAGGCCTTGGCTCCCACGCTCATCTCGGTCAGCCCCATTGGTGCTGAGCGTGCTGCCTCTACTGCCGATAGTGTCGCGGGTGTGCGCCGTGCATTGCAGCACTTGCGCCGTGGCGGTGCGTTGGGCCTCTTTCCTGCAGGAGCGGTGAGCGACCTCCACGTGCGCCATCGTGCCGTATACGATCGTGCGTGGCCCCTCCCCATGGTGCGTCTCATAGCCAAGGCCTGCGTGCCCATCCTTCCTGTGCGTTTCGTTGATGGCAATTCGTGGTTTTACTATGCCTTAGGGCTCATCCATTGGCGAGTGCGTCTGCTGCGTCTCCCTGCCGAGCTGTTCAATAAGCGTGGCCGCCCCATGCGTCTGGTCGTAGGGCGCGTGGTCACCGTGGCCGAGCAGCAAGCCTACCTTGCCACCCATGACCTTGAATCGTACGGCTTGTGGCTACGGAGCAAGGTATATGCAGAGTAGAATATAGCAAGAGGGGTGCCCAAATCGGGCACCCCTCTCTTTATGCCTTATGGCTATGCGGGTTACTCAATCATGGTCTTGCGACCATTGGTAAAGGGGTTATTCCAAAACAACCTTTTTACCATTGATGATGTAGATACCCTGCTTGAGTCCATCGGTAGACACCGCATCCTGGCGTACGAGGCGACCGGTGATGTCGTAGATGGTGAAGCGCTGCTCAGCTGTGGTAGCGTCGATGTTGTCGGCTTGCTTCACGGTCACTACGCAGGTGGTCTCAATGTCACCAGCCTTCGCGGTGATGATAGCTGTACCCGGTGCTACGGCAGTGATGGTCTTGCGGCGTATGGTAGCGATCTTGCTGCTTGAAGACTTCCACGATACGGTGGGGTCAGTAGCATTCTCGGGCAATACGGTAGCTGCAATTTCCACGGCTTCGCCCACTTCGAGTGTTAGCTCGGTATAGGTGAGTATCACCTCTGTGACGGGGATGTAGCGCTTCTCCACGGTCACTACGCAAGTAGCGCTCTTGCTTCCTGCAGTGGCGGTGATGGTGGCTGTACCCGGTGCTACGGCGATGACTACGCCATCCTCTACGATGGCTACAGCGGTGTTGGAGCTCTTCCATGTCACGGTCTTGTCATCGGCATCGTCGGGGTTCACGGTGGCGGTGAGTGTGAGCGAGTCGCCCTCTATCACGGTAGCCTCTGTCTGATCCAGTTCGATGCTTCTCACCTGAATAGCCTTTCTCACTACGGTCACTACGCAGGTAGCCTCCACGTTGCCCACCTTCGCGGTGATGGTGGCTGTGCCCGGTGTGAGACCCACTACGACGCCCTTCACGGCGATGGCCACGTCGGCATCCGAGGTGCTCCATGTCACGGTCTTGTCGGTAGCGTAGTCGGGCAGTACGGTAGCGGTAAGCTCTACTGAGCTACCCTCTTCTACGGTGAGGGTGCTCTGGCTGAGCACGATCTCGGTAGCCTCTACAGCGGGGAACTTGGCAAGAGCAGCCTTGGCGCTGAAGGTGCCGGCAGGTGCTATTACGCATGAGTTGCCACCGTCAGGTGTGTTGTATCCGTTGATAACCATCTCTCTGCTTCCGCCTACGTTGATGTAGTGTGCTGCGTCAAAGTAAGCCACGAAGGTGGTGTCGTAGGCACCTGCTTCGAAGTGGATGGCATCGGTGGGCACGTCGGCCAGTGAGCCGTCCTTGTTTACAAACTTCTTCTCAGCCGCGTGGTAGAGGTAGTGTGTGGTGCCGTTGTCGTTGCTCAAGATGGCAAACTGCTGGCGTGCATCGGCCTTGTCGGCAGGGATGTCGAGGTCGTTGGTCGACTTCAGTGCGCTGCCTCCCTCGGCGATGGCCCATGCGGTGAGTCCCTTCGTGTGGTGAGGTTGTGAGATGTAGTACAAACGACTATTGCTCAGCTGAGCCATTGAGGCTACGATGTCCGATGACTTGGCGAAGATCACCACGTCGTCACGCTTCAAGGTGAAGCGCTGGATGGTCATACAGCTTTCACCGCTGAGGTTTACGAGCAAGCCCAGACTCAATGTGGTCTCCTCGGTAAGGATGAAGCTCACCTTATTGCTGTTCACGGTACCCTTGGGCTGCATAGCGGTGTAGGCGAGTGCTTGTCCCAGGTCGGCAGTCACAGGCAAGGTGTTGCCCTTAGCTGCTACTACATACGAACTTCCACACTGACCCTCGTAGTTGCTGTCATATTCAGCCTCGAAGGTGTAGTAGCCTGCGCCGAGGGTCACGGTCTGATACACCTTGTGGTCGTTCAGCACGGCCTCGAAGCCATCCCACTTGGTGGTCACGGTGAGGCACGATGACTTGCCCTTGTCCACGTGAGCACCGGTCGTGATGCTGCCCTTGGTGATGGCATTCTCGAGTGTCCATCCCTGGAGGGCGAAGGTACGTGTCGATAGGTTGGGGTTTACACACTGACTGCTGCTGGTGAATGCCTTGCTGTAGTTGGTAAGGTGCTGTGCTGTGATGTCGCTGCTATTGCTGGTAGCAAAGTTGAGTCCAAACACACCCTTTGAGAGAGCCCATGCGTCGCCGTCGGGGCCGAAGCCTGAGCGTACACCGTGGTTGGCCTTTGAGGTAGCATCCTGCACGTCGCCACCGCTCTGGTTGAAGCTATAGTAGAGCAAGAGCTTGTCGTTGGCCTCGGCCTGAGCCACATCCTCGATGGGGGCATTGGCATTGCGCTGCAGCTGTTCGGTGCTGGGGATAGAGCCCCATACACGCAGCTCGTCGATGCCGCCGGTGAAGGGTGCTTCCGAGCCACCGATGCGGAAGGCACCGAGGGTGGGCAGTGCGGTAGCCGAACTGATTGACTTCGATGCCTTGAGGGCACCATCGCGGTAGAACATCACCTTGCCAGCGTTGTAGGTCACGGCATAGTGGTGCCACTCGCCGGGGATTACAAAGTCGTCGCCCGTAGAGGTGTAGCTTCCACCGATGTAGAGATACATCTTACCATTGGCCATAGTCTGTATGAGCATATTCTCCTTGCTACCACCGATACCGTTGATGTTGTCCTTAGTCCAGCCACTGTTCATCCACCAGTCGATGGTGAAGAGGGTCTGTCCGGTGCTCAGCGGATTCTTCTTGGCAGTCACTGAGGCTGCCTCGCTACTGAAGTTGAGTCCGTTCTTACTATCGGCATTGGTCACGATGAGGGCACGCTCGCGTGATGTGGTGCTCATGCCCGAGTTGTTGGCTGCGGTGAGCGTCACGGTGTAGGTACCCGGCTGATCTATGGCAAATGTCTTGTGCTGGTCATATACGATGTAGTTGGTGCCACCATTGCTCACGCGCCACTCCCACTGGGTAGGTGTGTAGAGCGATTCGTCGATGAGGCTCACCTCTTCGCCCTTGAGCGCTACAGCCGGCATGATGTTGAAGGCAGCCTTGGGTGTCACCTCTGTCACCATGATCTGCTCCGAGTGGCTCTTCTGTGTGCCGTCGGGTGCGGTCACGGTGAGTGTCACGGTGTAGGTGCCCTGTGCCATATACGATGTGGCGGCGTTGATGGTAGCCACGGTCTCGTTCTCCGATCCCGGCATTGTCCATTCGTATAGATATCCTGCCATGGGGTTGGTGGCCAGGAAGGTCACACGCTCGCCGGCAGGTACGTTGCTGCTGGTCATGGTGAAGGTAGCGTCCATCTCGGGAGCAGCCTCTACGATGATGTCGCAGGTTGCAGTGGTAGTGCTGCCATCAGCGCTGGTCGCAGCTACCTCTACGGCATGTGTGCCAGCCGTACGGAAGGTCACTGTGGGGCTCATCACGGCGAGGTGGTTGATGCCTGCTGCCTCCGATGTCCACTCCAGGCGGTTGATGGTGGTGTTGTAGGTAGCGGTGAGTGTCACCGGTACGCCAGCATATACGGTGCTCTTGGGAGCGTTGATGCTGATGCTGGGCTTCTCGTCGGGTGCACCCAGTGCGGGGAGCTGTTCGGTAACCACGGTGTAGCTGCCCTGCAAGGTAGCGTGGTGGCCACCTACGCAGTCATACATCAGCTCGTTGCCCTCCTCGTCGATGAAGAGGTCGCCCTTGAGGTAGGCGATGAGGCCCTTGGGCATGAGGGTGCCTGAGAACTCGGCATTCTTGCAAGCCTTAATCTCGGCTGCTGTGCGTGCAGTATTCCATATACGTATCTCGTCATACACGCCGTACTGAGCGTTTTGGCTTCCGTTCGATGAGAACACTAGGTTGCCAAATCCGCCTACGCCGCTATAGGTCTCCGAGGTCACCGAGCCGCGGTTCACGCCGTCGATGTATACGGTCATCACGTTGCCGTCTACTACGATAGCTACGTGGTTCCATTGTGCCGTCTTGAGCGATGTGTTGGTGTTGAGACGGTTCTGTGTGTCCCATCCGGCAGTAAAGGCACCGCTGCTGTTGGCGTGGAACATGAAGTTGCCCCATCCGGGTCCGCCGCTTTGGTTCCAGTTGGTCAGTGTGGTAGGCTTGATCCAATACTCGATGGTAGCCTGCTTGTACTTGGTGCCAAACACGCCGGGGATGGTGAATCCTGCGGTGTTGAACTTGATACCCTTGTTTACCTCCGATGCGCTTACGGGAGTCTTCACGCTGATCTTTGATGACTCGTTGTCGTCGGTGTAGAGTGCGCTCACGGCATACTCACCAGCCACCACGTTCTTCGGTGTGAAGGTCAGTGTGCCTGCGGGCACGTTGCCCACGAGCATGCCATTGCTATAGATGCAGTACGATGCTACCGAGAGCTTTGAGCGCTGGGGAGCCTCCCAGGTGAGTGTGCCGTCAACGAATGCCACGTTCTGCGGAGCATGATAGCTGCTACCATATACTACTACCGAGATGATGGTCTTGTCGCCGGCATTTCTGATCTCTACGCCCTCGCCCACGTTGAAGGGGGTCTCCAGTCCCTGCTGGTCGTAGAGGTAGTCCATGATAGAGGCTTTGTGGATGGTACCGTTGCCCTGTGCCCACGCCTTGGTGTCTACCATGAAGAAGTACTTGAGCGGAGCGTTCATGTCGTAGCCGTCGGTGAGGTCAGTGAGGTCGTAGCCAAACTCCATAGGCTCGGTGTGCAGCTTGCCGTCGGCCCAGCGTCCCAGCATGGGTATCTCGGGAGCGGGATTGCTGTTACCGTAGTTACCGTCACCGGCATAGGTGAAGCCGATGAATGATACCACCTTCTCCGGTTCGGTAGCGTCGAGGTTGGCGCTGATACCGGCGCTCAGTGCCATCTCACTGCGGTGGCTATAGTCCATCTCCAGCTTGATGGTACGTAGTGGGCGGTAGTCCTTGCGCACACGGTATATCTCGGGTGTCCAGAAGTTGTTGGGTCTTGTGCGGCTACCAGCGTTGCCATCATTATTGAAGGCAGGCACACCGTGTGCATAGGGACAGTAGATGAATCCCTTGTTCTCCCAGTAGGGGCCCCATGAGTTCACGATGATCCATGCACCCAGCTCATCTGCTTCGGGCTCGCCGTAGATGCCATCCTTGTCGATGTCAAACTCGATGCGGTCATCATATCCCACGATGGTGAGGGCGTGGTCTACCTGTACGCCCCACTCATATACGTAGCTCATGCCGCTCACGCCGATGGCGTTGTTGTTCTCCGTGTTGGGTATGTCTCTCCACACGCCGCCCGAGGCCACGCCGATACCGCAGATACCACCCGCAGCAAACGAGTCGTCGCCATTGTGGTTCCACAGCCAGTTCTTCACTGCCTCGCGTCCCTCTTCGGTGCCCACGTTCACGGGGAAGTTCGAGGGTTGCAGCATGCGGTTGTGCATAGCCTCAAACCACTTGTCGTAGCCCTGCATCCATCCGAAATCATTGTTGGTCTCCTCCTGATAGCCGAAGAGCGATGAGTAGGTCTGTCCGCCATAGGTCGCAGCCGAGGGCACACCCACCTGCACTACGAAGGGGTCCTTACCCTGGTCGCCGGGCGAGTTGGTATGCAGCCACACAAAGTGTGAGGGGTAGTGGTTGGCAGGGTCCTTACCGTCGAGGTTGCGGTAGGCTGCCAGCTCGTAGCTAAACATATAGCTGATGCGCGATGCCGATCCGCACGAGCCACCGGCTTGGTTGAATACGGGCGGGAAGTGTCGGTTCTCCGCATTGTTCACATGGTCGGGGCGCTGGCTGCGTGCTGCGCGGCCCAGTGCCGGAGCCTTAGCCTCTTGTGCTTGAGGCATGAGCGACCAGTCGGGGTTTGTCTTCTCCGAGTAATCGGGATACTTCGTGCGATCCACGTCTACCGTCTGTGCAGTAGACTTCAGCGCTGTGCTACCGCAGAGTAGTGCGGTAAGCAAGATTACCAGATGTCTCTTTTTCATTGTCTTATTGTTTGTTTTTGTTTTTCAAAGCAACCTACTACGTAGGCCTTGTTATCAATGTGATAGATTTCGGTGCTAAGTTAGCCATTATTTTCGAAAAAGCACTACCGCCCCTCCCGAATCCCTCTGTCCCATAGGCCCGTAGCGAAAAAAACTGTTGTTAGCGCCCTCAGCGCCACAGCCCTTGTGCTATTTTGCAATGTTTACAAAGCATTTGCAGAGCCCCTCTCACCTCTAAAGAATTAAAAAATGAACCGACGCCAAACCGAGAGCAATCAAGCTAAGCTTGAATTGCCAAGGAGCGAAGGAGGAAAAGCCTGCGAGCAGGATTAAAAATTGAAACTAACCAGGCACTAAACACTAAACTCTAAACTCTAAACAAAGAAATCCTCTCACCCCTCACCCCTCACCTCTCACCCCTAACCCTCAAAAACACTATTTACCCCCATTTCCCTTGCTGCATGAAAGAAATAAAGGTATCTTTGTACAAATAAAATTCTATCCTATGAAAAAAATACTTCGATTGTATGCCGTACTTTTGGCGATAGCATCATGTGTCCACACCGTAGAAGCGCAGACATTGCACGAGTTTGCCCCCGACAAGGTTGAACTCAAGCCCTCTTGGGTGAAAGAGCGCGAGCAGATGGATATCGACTTCATCCGCAGCCTCGACCCCGATCGCCTGCTCCACACCTTCCGCCTCACCGCAGGCATCCCCTCCGACGCCGAGCCCTTAGGTGGCTGGGAGTCTCCCGGCGTAGGTCTGCGTGGCCACTTCACCGGTCACTACCTCTCGGCCGTGTCTACCCTCGTCTGCCGCTACGGCGATGCCGAGCTGAGTGCACGCCTCGCCTACCTGATTGACGAGCTCGAGCGTTGCCAGCAAGCCCACGGCACGGGCTACCTGAGCGCCTTCCCCGAGACCGACTTCGATGTGCTCGAGACCCAGTTTGGCGGCGTTTGGGCACCCTATTACACCATCCATAAACTCTTGCAAGGCTTGCTCGATGCCTACACCCTTGCCGGACATGCCAAGGCCTACGACATGGCCCTCCGCATGGCCGACTATATCGATGCCCGCATGGCGCGCCTCCCCAGCGAGAGCCTCTTCCGCATGTTCGACACCCGCGTGGCCAACCCCTCCAACGAGGCTGGTGGCATGAACGAGGTGCTCTACAAGCTCTACTCCCTCTCTCACGACCCCAAGCACCTGCGCCTGGCCCATCTCTTTGACCCCGACTGGTTTGCCACCCCCTTGTCAGAGGGCACCGATGTGCTCTCGGGCTTGCACTCCAACACCCACATCGTGCTCATCCACGGCTTCTACTGGCGCTACATGCTCACCCGCGAGCAGAAGTACTGGGATGCCACGCGCAACTTCTGGGACATGCTCTATGCCGGTCACACCTATGTGAATGGCACCAGCAGCGGTCCTCATCCGCACCCCACCACCCACACCTCACGCACAGCCGAGCACTGGTGCGATGCCGGGGCCCTCTGCCACACCCTCAGCACCGAGATTGGCGAGAGCTGCGTCACCCACAACACGCAGAAGCTCTCCTCCTACCTCTTCGCCCACACCGGCCATCCCCAGTATGCCGACAAGATGCTGTCCATGTACTGGAATGCCATCCTGCCCACGCAGAGCGCCACATCGGGTAGGGTAGTATACCATCTCCCCTTAGGCTCGCCCCGCACCAAGCGCTACCTTCAGGAGGGCGACTTCTACTGCTGTAGCGGCTCAGGCACCGAGGCCTTCACCCGCCTCAATGCCCATATCTACTGGCACAACGATGCGGCCGACACCCTTTGGGTCAACCAGTACGTACCCTCTACCCTGCACTGGGACGAGCGCGGCACCACCCTCGAGCAGCAGGGCGACTTCCCCCGCACCCTGTCTACCACCCTTATCTTCACCGATGCGCGCCGCAAGGCCCTCGCCCTCAACCTCCTCATCCCCTCTTGGGCCGAGGGCGCCACTGTCAGCATCAATGGCAAGCCGCATCCCGTTGAGGCTACGGGCCAACCCCGCTACCACACCCTCCACCGCCGCTGGCGCCGTGGCGATACCGTGCAGCTCCACCTCCAAGGCGGCTTCCGCATCCATCCCCTGCCGGGCGACTGCTCCACCATCGCCCTCTCGTATGGCCCCACCGTGCTCGCCTTCATGGGTAGCGACGAGGTCGTGTTGCCCCTCACCGAAGAGCAGCTACTCAGCCACTTGCACGCCCCCTCGGCACCCGGTGAGCCCTTCACCCTCCGTCACGGCGACAAGCAATATACGCTACGTCCCCTGTTCGATGTCGACGACGAGTCATACAGCGTCTATGTGCGCCTGCAGCCATAGACGGTGAGTGTTACCCAATAGGTTTATTTACCATCAAAATGCGATTTTCATGAAACGTATCTGCACCTTGGTCCTTCTCTCATTGGTCATATCGCTCAAGATTTTTGCAGCGTTCCATATTGGTAATATGGAGGTTGAACACCTCTCATCGCCCCTGGGTATCGACACCCCCAACCCGCAGTTTAGTTGGCAACTCGCCAGCGATGAGCGTGGGTGTCTGCAGGTGAATTATCAGATTGTAGTCACCGATGCCGAGGGCACCGAGGTGTGGAACTCGGGCGTTGTAGACGCTGACCTCCCCTACGGAGTCATCTATGCTGGTGCACCTCTATGTAGCAAGAGCCAGTACCAGTGGACCCTCTCCGTGACCGACAATAGGGGGCGCAAGGCTTCATCACAGGCCACCTTTGAGACCGCCTTCCTCACCCCCGACGAGTGGGAGGCCCGATGGATAGGTCGCTCGGTGGAACAGTCCAAGCCATCTATGGAGATACTGCTTGATACGCTCCAGCATTGCCGATACCTCCGCCTACGCATCACCAAGTTGGGCACTCCTGTATCTACCGACCCCAACTACACCTTTGTGCAGCTCGACGAGATGGAGATCTATGCCGGTGATGAGAATGTAGCGCTGGGTGCTACCTTCAAGGCCTCCTCGTCATGGGGCGTGGGTAATTGGCACCTTAACTATATCAATGACGGGCGCATAGGTGATGCTGCCCATCTGGGATGGACCACCACGCAGAATCCCTCCACGCCTATTGTACTAAATATAGACTTGGGACGCGAGGTCAATGTAGATCGCGTAGTGCTATACCCTCGCCAAGACGACCATGCCAAGAACGATGCCAGCAAGGCGTCCAATTTTCCTGCCTCCTTCAGCCTGCAAACCTCGTTAGATAACTCTACCTACGTCACGGCCTATGCCGCCACCAACGTGCCTGCCCCCACCATCACCAAGGACGAGCGCCGCATACCTTATCTGGGGCGCCACTTTGAGGTAGACCGTAAGGTGAAGCGTGCTCGCATCTATGCCACGGCGCTGGGTGTGTTTACCCTGCGCATCAACGGACAGCCCGTGACCGATGCCGTGCTCGAGCCAGGCGAGAGCGAGTATGAGGAGTCCATCCTATACTCTACCTACGACGTCACCTCACTGCTACAACAGGGGCGCAACACTCTGCTGGCGCAGGTGGCAGGCGGCATCTACAATATCGATTACCTTGACGGTCGCTACTCCAAGGGCGAGGTACGCAACAATGGCACCTCGGCACTGCTATGCGAGCTATACGTAGAGTACGACGATGGGGAAATCCTGCGTGTCGTTACCGATGAGGCGTGGCGCATGACCGATGGCCCCACACTGGGTTCCAATTGGTGGGGAGGCGAGGACTACGATGCTCGCCTACGCATCGAGGGCGTCGATGGCAACGAGGTGGATATGGATGCTTGGCAGCCCGTAGAGCTGGTGACACCCCATTTCGAGAGTCCGCACTCGGGCGTCAGTGGCCATGGCGTGCTCCGTAGCCGCATGTATGAGCCACTGCGCGTGGTAGAGCAATGGCAGGCGGTAGATGTCAAGACCATCACCTCGGGCGGCCAAGTGCTCCGAATGGTCGATTTCGGGCGCAACTTTGCTGGTCAGTACCGTTTCAAGCTGAAGGGCCGCAAGGGGCAAAAGATTAGTCTGCGCTGTGGTGAGAGTCTCAATCCCGATGGCTCTATAGCCATGCAAAACTACTACACCGGTGCTTCAGATACCTACGACGTATACACCTTCCGTGGCGACGAGGAGGGCGAAGAGTGGGGCCCCGAGTTCATGTACCACGGTTTTCGCTATCTGCAGATTATTGGCCTTAGCGACGAACCTCAGCCCGAGGCTTTCACCGCCCTGCGCATACGTAGCGACGTAGATAATATAGGTGCCGTACACACGGGCAATACCCTCATCAACGATATCCACATCCTTTGCCGTGATGCCATAGCCTCGCAGCTCTACAATAGCATCACCGACTGCCCGCAACGCGAGAAGCTCGGCTGGCTCGACGTGCCCAATGAGATGTATGTGTCGCTGGCGAGCAATTTCGACATGCAGAACTTCTATAAGAAGGTGGTGCTCGACTGCTTCGATGCCCAGCAGCCCAACGGCATGGTGCCCTCGGTGTCGCCCTACTATATGACGGTGTATGTCGACGATGTCAACTGGGGCGGTGCCGCCATCCTCGTACCCTATCGTAACTGGCGCTACTATGGCGATGCCAGCCTCATGACGCGCTACTATGATCAGATGAAGCACCTCATGGACCACTACACTGCCAACACTACGGGGTATATCATCAACAACCACTTCAGCGTACTCAGCGATTGGGGGCAGGAGACGGCAGGCGTGTCGCCCATGGTGCCTACCGAGTTTACCGAGACCACTACCTACTACTATCTTTTGTGTGTCATGGCCGAGATAGCTCATGAACTGGGGCACACCTCCGATGCCGCCGAGTACCATGCACTGGCCGCCAAGGTGAAGGATGCCTTCAATGCCAAGTTCTACAACAGCACCACTGCCACCTACACCAGCGTCAAGAATGGCGGAGGCCGTCAGAGCGAGCAGGCCATGCCTCTCTACTACGGCTTAGTACCCGAGGGTGATGAGGCCAGGGTAGCCGCCGTGCTTGCCCAGCGCGTTATCTCCGATGGCTACAAGATACGTACCGGTGAGATAGCCCTCAAGCCCCTCTTCGTGGCGTTGTCCACCTATGGCTACAATGATATTGTATGGCAGATGTCCCTGCAGACCGACTGCCCCAGCTATGGCTATTGGGTAGAGCAGGGCTACACCACTACGCCCGAGTATTGGGATGTGGGTGCCTTCTCGCAAAACCATTGCATGATGGACCATATCGAGGAGTGGTTTTATACCTATCTTGGTGGCATACAGAACCGAGGCATGGCCTTCCGCGAGTTTGACCTGCGCCCCTTCGTCCCTGCCAATCTCGACTCATGCCATGTAGCCACTCGTTGCAGCTATGGTGCTATACGCTCCTCATGGCAGCGCATCGAGCAGGGCATTCAGTACCACTTCACTATACCTGCTGGTACCGAAGCCCGCATCGTAATCCCCGTGTCCAATGGTCAGTGTATCTACGAAGATGATGCCGAGGTCACCGCCGCCACCAAGGGTGTCGTGAGCATCACCTACGAGGCCGATACCGCCATCGTGGTGGTGGGTAGTGGCGACTATCGCTTCTATGTGCCTATCCCTGCAGCTATAGCCACGGTGAAATCCGATGGACAAGACCTATCGGCGCAGACGGCACGCTGGATCACCGCTGACCACGCCCTGCGCAACGCTCCCAACACGTGGATAGAGTTTCGCAAGACCCTCACTCTGTCCGAGGCTCCCCAGCAGGCATTGGCCCATATCGCTGCCGATACCAAGTACTGGCTCTGGGTGGGCGACTCGCTCATTGTCTTCGAGGGCGGCCTCAAGCGTGGCCCCAACCCCCGCGACACCTACTACGATGTGGTAGACCTCGCCCCCTTCCTCACCGTGGGCGACAACCACCTGCGCGTGCTACTGTGGCACTTTGGTAAGCCGGGCTTCTCGCATGTCAACAGTGGTGAGTCGGGCTTCATCCTCAATGCACCTACCATCGGGCTCTATACCGACCGCACCTGGCAGAGTCAACGCCTCAATCGCTATCAGACTGCCAGCGACCCTCAGCCCAACTGGCGTTTGGCCGAGTCGAGCATCCGCTACGATGCCCGTCTTGAGCAGCAGACCACCTGGGCCCCCTCGCTCGAGGTAGGCCTCTGGGGCAGCGCACCATGGAATGGCCTCGTTGAGCGTCCCATCCCGCAGTGGAAGGACTATGGCATCCGTCAGCTCCAGGCCGTTACCACCCCTGGCACCACCAAGGCACAGCTCCCCTACAATGCGCAGTTCACCCCCGTCATCGATATCACCGACCCCGTGGGCGGCACCCTCATCACCATCGAGACTGACCATGTGCGCGGCGGTGGCGACAATTGTGTCCGTGCCGAGTACATCACCCGCCCCGGTCGCCAGCAATACGAGTCGCTGGGATGGATGAATGGCGATGTGCTCTACCTGCGCTACCCCAGCGATGCCCCCATCGAGGTGCACAGCGTGGGCTACCGCGAGACGGGCTACGATGCCGAGTTCTTGGGTCGCTTCTCGTGCTCCGACGAGTTCCTCAACCGCTTCCGCGACAAGGCCATGCGCACCCTCTACGTCAACATGCGCGATACCTACTTCGACTGCCCCGACCGCGAGCGTGCCCAGTGGTGGGGCGATGTCACCATCCTCATGAACGAGAGCTTCTACCAGCTCTCTCCCGCCGCCAACCTGCTCACCCGCAAGGCCATGCGCGAGCTGGTCGATTGGCAGCGGGCCGATAGCACCCTCTTCTCGCCCATCCCCGCGCAGAACTACTCCGATGAGCTCCCCGCCCAGATGTTGGCCGCCATCAGCACCTACGGATTCTGGGCCTATTACCTACACACGGGCGATGCCGAGACCATGCACTACGTATACCCCGCCATGAAGCGCTACCTCGGCATTTGGCAGCTCGATGCCACTGGCCTCACCGTAGAGCGCACGGGCGGCTGGTCGTGGGGCGACTGGGGCAGCAACATCGATATCCGCCTCATCCTGGCCGGATGGCACTACCTCGCCCTGCAGTCGGCCATCAACGTGGCGCAGCTCACCGGCAACGAGGCCGACATTGCCCACTACGAGCACACCATGCAGCAGATCAAGACCGCCTATAATCTCTGCTGGAACGGCAAGGCCTACCGTCACCCCACCTACACGGGCGACACCGACGACCGCGTGCAAGCCCTCGCCGTCGTCTCGGGTATTGCCGAGGCCGATAAGTATAAGGCCATCTACAAACTCTTCACCACCCAGTGGCACGCCAGTCCCTATATGGAGACCTATGTGATGGAGGCTCTCATGCAGATGGGCTACGGCAGCTACGCTCTCAGACGCTTCAAGACCCGCTTTGCCTCTATGGTCAATAGCACCACCCACAGCACCCTCTTCGAGGGATGGGAAGAGGGCGGCTACGGCGGCGGATCTACCAACCACGCCTGGAGTGGCGGCATGCTCACCATCATCGCGCAATACCTCTGCGGCATCAAGCCCACCGCGCCCGCCTGGGATACCTACACCGTTGCTCCCAACCCTCTCATTGCCGAGTGCAGCATCGAGGTACCCACCGTGAAGGGCTCTGTGTGTAGCACCTATACCGACGACGATGAGCGGTTTACCTGCACTCTCAGCGTGCCCCACGCCACTCGCTGCACCTTCGTAGTGCCTCATGGCAGCTACACCTGCATCCTCATCGATGGCAAGCGAAAATCCTCGAAAGCCAGCTATACGCTCACACCTGGTGAGCACACCATCGTGTGTGTGAAGCGACGGTGACTGCAGATTGTTTTATAGCATGTAAGGCTGATTTTTTATTTATATTGGATGTATAATGCATTTTTAGGGAATTTTCCCTAAAATAATAGGGAATTTCCCCCAATACGAATGCTAAGTTTTCATTATTTTTGCCATCAGTAAAGACCAACCCATACAATATGGTACACATGAGACACTTTGCATGCTTACTGACCCTTCTCTATAGCAGCACCCTGCTTGCCTTTGGTCGTAGTGTCGCAAACGACGTTGACGACATCAAGGACTATGCCCGCAACATTATCGACTTCAACCGCGAATACCCGCAAGAGAAAGTCTATCTCCACATGGATAATCGCAGCTACTTCATTGGCGATACCATCTTCTTCAAGGCCTATGTAATGAACGCCACCACACTGCGTCCTACTCAGTTGAGTGGGGTGCTCTATGTGGAACTGCTCAATGAGGCTGGCATTGAGATGGAGCACAAGAAACTTAAGATTACTGCAGGAACATGTGCTGGAAGTTTTATTTTGAAAGATAATTACCGCTCGGGATATTACGAAATTCGTGCTTACACACGTTATATGCTCAACTTTGGCAACGAACAAATGCCATGGATAAACATCCATCAATATGTAAGCGAAAATTTATTGAATCCTTACTTCATCATTCGAGATGAAGACAACAACATTTTTTCCCTTCCAAAAATATTCCGCACTCCTATTTGGGCTCAAAGCCTTGTGGCCGATGCCAATCATTGCCAATTTTCGCGCGTATTTCCTGTATACATGCACCCAGAGACGGAAGGTGTGTATAAACGTGAGATGGACTGGTATCCACCACATACCCAATTGGCCTACCCCGAGGAGACCGAAGAGGAGTTGCGCGATGATTCCTTGCGCCTCACTTTCTACCCCGAGGGAGGCAATATGGTAGCTGGTGTGGCATCGTGCATTGCAGTAGAAGCAAACGACCAATGGGGTCGCGAGAAATCAATCAGCGGCTACATTACCGAAGGACGCTATGGGAAGGACACGCTCTCGATTTTCCGTACAAGGCAACGAGGTAGAGGTGTCTTTTCTATAACCCCAAAGAAGGGGAAGCGATACTATGCATGCATCACATATAAGGGTAAGGATTATCGTTATGCATTGCCAGAGATAGAGAATAGCGGATGTGTGCTCCATGTGACTGCACCCATAGCCCACGACGAACTTTCATTTACGATAAATGCCTCGGCAGACCGCAATGAACTCATAGGCTATACCCTCCAATGTCGGGGAGCGGTGACAGCGTTCGACACCATTCGCATCACAGGTAGTGCCATGCATACGATAAGTATCCCCCATGTGCAACTCATGCCAGGAGTCAACCAACTCACCTTATATAATGCACGAGGCGAAATCCTTGCAGAACGCCTGTTCTTTGTGTCGCCTCCCAAGGAGCAACCGTCTCTCAGTATTCTTACCCAAATACCTGATACCTTGAACCCCTTTGAAAAGGTTACGCTCGATATCAAAGCGATGGCTTCGAGCGGCTACTTCACACAAGCACACTTCTCACTCGCCATCACCGATGCCGATGAAAGTGAGACAACATTTGACACAGGAAATATACGCAGTGAGATGCTATTATCGTCAGATCTGAAAGGCTTCATTAAAGACGTGGATTCCTATTTCCATCATGCCAACGACACGGTGATGCGTGACGATATCGATTTGTTGATGATGGTGCAAGGCTGGCGCCGCTACGAATGGAAGACCATGGCAGGCATTCTTCCCTATGCTCCACGATATACTCCTGAATATGGGCTACAGCTTGATGGGTATGTTATATCAGACGATGCCCCAGAGGTGACTTTTGCCGATGCTTCCAGCTACAAACGCTTTGGGGAACTTGCATTGCATGTAGCAATGAATGACCCGCTTATAGTTGTTTCAGACACCTGTTATACCGATTCTTTAGGTAATTATTACATGAACTTTGGAAAAGACTTTTTTGGTGATATTCCTATGACACTCACGTTGAGCGAAGTTGACGGTCAGATACGAAAGTCGGGTATATACAATCGATTAAAGTTTGCCTACCCAATCATACATCGTGCATTCTCACCAGCCACCACGCCTTACGACTATTATCAGAATCACACGCCTGAAGATGACGTACAACGCACTTCAGTCAACGACTATGATTGGCAGATGACAGGGCATTTACAAAATGTGGACATAAGAAAACGTCGCAAGCGAAATAGTGAAATATATTTCGATCGTCCCGAAGTTATCATTGACTATTACAAGGAGTGGAACAATACAATTGATAGAGGAATCCCCAATGCAAACTATTACCATAGTAGCAATATTTATCATGGCGGAATGCTGATTAGAGAAAATAACTACATAAGGTTCAATCACTCTCTGGCTCGCTATCGTCTATGGGGGTATAACTCCAGATTTGAAGACGAGCAATACTCTAACAATCCTAATCGTAACAATCGTTTTCGAGTATATTTGATGCCTAAGACAATAAAGTTATACTCCAATCTCATTACTCGAAACCCGATGGGAGAGCCATTGGATAGAAATACAGACAAGCGCCCCTATTATTATTGGCGTCCGGAATACTATAAGCGATCAGAAAGTCCACTAAAAGCACCTTACATGCTTAAAGATGGTGTTCGACACACTTATTACGAAGGGTATAGCCGCGTAGTGTCATACTATCATCGCGACTACTCTGGTGACGAACTGCCTGATAGTACCGACTTTCGCCGCACGCTCTACTGGAACCCCTCGATAACGACCAACCCTATAGGTGGAGCCCAAGTCACCTTCTACAACAATGCCCGCACCAAGCACATCCACGTGCGTGCCGAGGGCTTTACCCGCAATGGCGAGTTCATTGTGTACGACTCGGAGAAGGAGTAGAGATAGCTATACACAGCATAAATTGTCTTGTCCTAGAAAAAGTTGACACAAAAGAAGTCAACAAATGAATAAGAGATCAAAGAAAGAAGAGCAAAGGCATCGTCCTTGTAAGGCACTTCGCCTTCAGTATCATGATGAAGCTATCCGTCTTTACTATGAAGAAC
>JAFZFZ010000012.1 GCA_017557005.1 Bacteroidaceae bacterium
ACATCATAAGACAGCTTCTTGTACTACTTGTCTGTATGGAAAATATTTTCAAAGAACTCTTTCTTCAGCGCTCTCAAGGGGTGTCCCTCTCGATTGCGGATGCAAAGGTAGATACTTTTTACATACTGACCAAACATTATTGCTACTTTTTTTTGGAAAAAATTCAAGAAAAATCACAATGCGCTGATTTTCAAGCATGACACATTTTAGAGATTTTTAAGAATCTTGAAGAAATTGACAAATATATGTTGCAAAACATAAAAATTGAGCGGTTTTCGAGAAATGGAGAGATGCTTGAAAAAATCGAAAAGCGAGTTTGATTATCGGAGATTCGTCGAGAGGGATAAAACTATGCCCAAAAATAAGAAGAGAGGACAGCTAAATCTGACCTCTCTTTTATTCCTATATAATAATAGGTATGAATTACTGTTGATCGCAGGCTTTGTCGCACTTTTTTTCGTTGTCGCAAGATTTTTCGCAAGCCTTGTCCTTACCACAAGCAGCCTTGTCGCAAGATTTGTCACAAGAGCCTTTATCGCAAGACCCTTTATCACATGCTTTGTCACATGTCTTTTCGCAAGCAGCCTTATTGCAAGCAGCCTTATCGCAGGCTTTATCACAAGATTTCTTGCATGAGTCGGGCATTTCGCAAGTTTTATCACAAGCCTTCTTACACTCGTGCTTTGCTGCGCACTCGGTGTTTGCCTTATCGCAAGTAGTTTCTTTAGCCTTGTTGTTGCAGCATGATGTAATAGTGAGAGCCACAACAGCCATCATTGTCAATAATACCTTTTTCATTTCGTTTCATTTTAAAGTTTAACATTGAGCCGCACAAGCGACGGGTGCAAATGTAACAACTTTTTTCATAGAACATGGATGTTTTGCCATTATTTTTGGATTTTTTGTGTAATTTTGTATGCAGCTATTCTATTAAATCTAATACTATGACCAGAAAACATCTTATACGCCTACTATGCGTTGCGGCGTCAACTATCGTTCCGCTACATTCGTTTGCTCAAGAATGGCCAACCATTACTCCTACCGCCAAGCCTGCTGCACGCTGGTGGTGGTTGGGAAGCGCCGTTGACGAAGCCAACTTAAGCTACAATATGGAGGAATATGCACGTGCAGGACTGGGCGAGCTGGAGATTACGCCCATCTATGGAGTGCAGGGAAACGAGGCTAACGAACGTTCGTTCCTTAGCCCCGAATGGATGAAGGCACTCGAGTACACACAAGCCAAAGGCAATGAAGTCGGAATCCGTATTGATATGAGCACTGGCACGGGATGGCCCTTCGGAGGTCCTGAAACCTCATTGCAAGATGCAGCCACAAAGGCCATTTTCGAAGAATTCACGATTATTGGAGGCAAAATGGTGGAACTGCCCATCACCCTGTCAAATAAAAAAGAGACCGCAACATCCACACTCAACAAGGTAATGGCCTATCAAGGGAGCAAACATGTGGATATTACGCACAAATGCGACGAAAAAGGCACTCTTCGCTGGCAAGCTCCTGAAGGCGAATGGAAAGTTATAGCACTCTTTGTCGGAAAAACACGCCAAATGGTAAAGCGCGCAGCCCCTGGCGGTGAGGGATATGTGATTGACCACCTTTCAAAAGGAGCTGTTAAACGATATCTCGAGCGCTTTGACAAAGCTTTTGCACAAAGCGGAACACCAGCGCCAAACAATTTCTTCAACGATTCATACGAAGTATACGGAGCCGATTGGACGCCGGATTTCTTAGAGCAGTTTGCTCGTCTGCGTGGTTATAGATTGGAGCATTATTTCCAAGAGTTCCTTGACCCAACACGCCCCGACATCACCTGCCGCATCGTTTCAGACTATCGCGAGACTGTATCAGATTTATTGCTTGAGAGCTTCACTACACAATGGACAGACTGGGCTCATCGCATGGGAAGTATCACACGAAATCAGGCACACGGCTCACCTGCCAACCTCATCGACACCTATGCAGCAGTGGACATACCTGAATGCGAAGGCTTCGGACTATCCGAATTCGGTATTAAGGGCCTTCGTCGCGACTCGCTCACCCGCAAGAACGACTCTGACCTCTCCATGCTAAAGTATGCATCATCAGCAGCCCACATCAGTGGCAAGCCCTTGGTATCATCAGAGACCTTTACGTGGCTCACCGAACACTACCGCACGTCTCTGTCACAATGTAAGCCCGACATGGATCTAATGTTCGTATCAGGAGTCAATCATATGTTCTTCCATGGCACACCCTACTCACCACGCGAAGCTGAATGGCCTGGCTGGAACTTCTATGCATCGATCAACATGTCTCCAGTCAATAGCATATGGCGCGACGCACCTGCTTTTTTCGATTACATTGCACGATGCCAATCGTTCTTGCAGATGGGCAAGCCCGACAATGATTTCTTGGTCTACCTCCCAATATACGATCTTTGGAATGAACAAGAGGGACGCTTATTGACATTCGACATCCACAAAATGCATCGCGTAGCGCCAGCATTCATTGCCACAGTAAACGAGATTTGCAATAACGGATATGATGTTGACTACATCTCCGATCGATACGTATCTTCTACACGCTGCGTGAACGGACAGTTAGTAACCTCAGGAGGTGCAAGCTACAAGGCAATCATCGTGCCTGGCGTAAAACGTATGCCTGCTGACGTTTTAGCACACATAGAAAAATTAGCACGACAAGGTGCTACCATCGTATTTATAGGAGGCATGCCTAAAGACGTACCTGGATATGGCGATCTTAAGGCACGAAGAGAAGCCTTCAACAAAACATTAAGCCGATTGACCTCAACCGACAAAACAAGAAAAGGACGTATCATCCTCGGTGACGACTATCACGAGACGTTAGAACTCTGTGGCGTACAACCGGAGGAGTTGAAGACTGAGCATGGTTTGCAATTCATTCGCCGCCACAACGACAAAGGACACCACTATTTCATCAGCGCGCTACAACCCGAAGGTGTGGATAACTGGATTACTCTTAGTGTAGACGATACTGATGCCATGATATTCGACCCCGTCAGCGGAAAGAAGGGACAAGCTGCCACACGCCGCACCGAGAATGGCTTGCAAGTATACCTACAACTACAATCGGGAGAAAGCCTCATCGTACAAACCTTCACCACACCCATTACCGCAGAAAGATGGACATATCTGCAACCACAGACATTGGCGCTAAGCCTCGATCACGGGTGGATATTTGATTTCATAGAGATAAATGGTGAGCAAGCCACGGGAAGTAAACAATATAATATCGACTCCCCTCGCTCATGGACAACACTCGAAACTCCCATTGCAACAACTATGATGGGAACAGGACGCTACACCTTATCCTTTGAACTACCAAACGGACTCTTATCCGTAGCCCCCGAAGAATGGATACTTGACCTTGGAGACGTACGCGAAAGCGCACGGGTGCGAATCAATGGAGAAAACGCGGGTACAGCTTGGTGCGTTCCCTATAGACTCGCAGTAGGCAAATATCTTAAGCAAGGTAACAATACCATTGAAATAGAAGTTACAAACCTACCTGCCAACCGAATCGCCGAATTAGACCGCCAACAAATCCCTTGGCGCCGTTTTAAGGAGATCAATGTAGTTGACTTGAACTACAAAAAGACCGGCTATGGCCATTGGGAGCCATTACCCTCGGGACTAAACGGACAAGTCAAATTAATTCCTATGAACCAGAAGAAGCTATAGCTTAGTTGGTAATCTTGACTCCTACAAACACGGTGCGGGGCTGCGTGGGGCCATAGAAGTAACCCGAGTCGCGGTACTCGCCACGGTCGAGGTCGGGTTGGAAGTGGTTGAGAATGTTTTGCACACCGGTGTTGACTTGCAGTTTGATGTGGTCTTGGAGGATGAAGGTGTAGTTGAACTTCACGTTGAGATCAAAGAAATCGGGGGTGGTCTCCATGCGGTCGGCCTCGATATAGCCTGCATAGTGGGGCACTATCATCGAACCGGTATAGGTGCCCGAGAGCGAGAAGTCGAAGTTCTTGACCGGCTCGGAGGTGAAGGTGAAGTATCCGTAGTAGTCGGGGGTGCGCATCATGCGGGTGGTAAACTGTCCATCGGTCCACTCCTCAGGCTTGATGTAGCGGCTGCGCTGGGCCGTGAAGCCGAGGCTGAGTACGGCCTCCTTGCCATGGGCGAGCTTGGCATCGAGGTTGGCACCATAGACACGGGCTCCACTACCGTTGCGGCGCTCCTTGATGGCATAGCCATTGGTATCGTGACCGATGTCCTCGAGGATAAACACATCGTTCAATCCGGTGTAGAAACCCTCTACAAGTACGTTGGCCTGCCAGTGGCCCAGGGTGGTGGTGTAGTCGACCGATCCGCTATAGCTGTTGGAACGCTCTTCGCGCAGGCCCTCGGCCAGCTTGATGAGTACGCCTTCGCCGCCCACGGCCGTCACATGGAGGTCTTCGTCGTAGGCTTGTGGGGCGCGGAACCCTGTGGAGTAGGTCAGTCGTGCCTGGAAACTATCCTGGGGCTTATACAAGAGGTTTACACGCGGACTGAGGATGGGGCGCTCGATGAGGTTGTGGTTGTCGACACGGCCTCCTGCGAGCAGGGTGAAAGCACGCATCTTCCACTCGTTCTGTACGAAGGCGCTGGCAATGCGCACATCCTGCTGCATATCGCGCTGATAGCCCAGCATGCGGTCGTGGAGCGAGTTGTGCTGATACTCCAGACCTCCCGTGAATACCGACGGGGCGAAAAGGAAGCGCTCATAGTCGCCCACATACATGGCACCCACCACGCCCGTGAGGTCGTCGGTCTTGCCATAGGCGGCAGTGTCGCGCTGCGCACCGTAGTAGCTGTCGCGATCGGTATGCTGCACCGAAGCGTAGGTAGAGAGCTTATGCTTATAGCCATCCCAAAACTGATCGTAGCTCACGCCACCACTATTGATGATGTGCTTGGTCTGCTCGGTGATATCGGTCTGGTGGGGCTGCAGGTCAAACTTGTTGCCACCACGGCGCAACTCATTGGTGGTATGGTACTCTACATTGAGGCGGCTCCACTGCGAAGGGCGGTAGTAGGCGCGGAAACCGAAGGTGTTCATATTGAGCAGGCCCAACTCGGAGAAGGTGTCGTCATCGTGGTCATAGGGGTTGCGGTTGCGGTAGCTTTGGTAAAGGGCTATACCATAGGTGTTGTCCTTGGCTACGAGCGATACGTTGGCACCCATATACTGCTCCCACGACTTGCCGCCCAGGTTGGAAAACATGCTGCTCACCTGAAACGAGTTGCTGATGGGGTCTTTGGTGATGATGTTGATGGTGCCACCCACTGCATTGGCACCAAAGAGTGCAGAACCGCCACCGCGCACCACCTCGACGCGGTCGATCATATTGGTAGGTATCTGCTCAAGGCCATACACGCCACCCAGGGCGCTGATGATGGGGCGCGAGTTGATGAGTATCTGCGAATAGGGGCCGTCAAGACCATTGATGCGCACTTGTGGGAAGCCGCAGTTCTGGCAATTGTTCTCGACACGCAAGCCCGACTGAAAGTTGAGCGACTTGGCAAGGTCGGTGCTGTTGACTGCTTCGAAGAGTTTCGGACTCAAGATATTGACCACTACCGGGGCCTCGCGACGACTCACCTCGGTACGGCTGGCCGAGACAACGACCTCATCGACCACATAGGCCTCCTCCTCTAAGGGGAAGTGCACCACGGCCATGTATTCGCTACCTACGGTAATGGTCTTCTCCAGTGTCTTGTAGCCTACGGCAGATACGCGCAGCGTGTAGCGTCCTTCGCTCAGATGGGTAAGCTTGAACTGGCCCACCTCGTTAGACACGGCACCCTTGTCAGTGCCTACTATCAGAATCGTAGCAAAGGGAATATCCTCTTCGGAATCTTTCTCGATGACATGGCCAGAGATGGTGTAACCCTCCTTCACAGGTGCACTGGCCCATAATACCTGGATGCTCATCGCAAGCATCACTAATACAAATAAAGATCTCTTCATACCTATTGTTTAGAACTATTTCAAATTCGGCTGCAAAGGTACTGCTCATTGTCGAAAGTGAAAATACCTAAAAATAGGTAAATAGAGGGTGGGCGGCCAGGCGCCCGGGAGGCATCAATAGGGCTTGTAGTTGTCGTTATGTATGGTCTTCACCGCCATACACTCCATCTCAATGAGCCATCCGGGACGGCATACGGGTGCCAGCAAGAATACCTTGGGTGTGTGGGGGAAGCGCTCGTCAAACATGCGCTCTACCACGGCATAGTCGGCCATATCGCGCAGATACACGAGCATGTGCCCTACGTGATCATAGGTACACTCGGCCTCAGCCAAGAGAGTCTCTACATTCTCCCACATGCGCAGAGTCTGCTGACGCACATCGCCCGGGTGTACGATCTCACCACGATTGTTGATGCTTGCCGTACCGGAGATGAATACCTGACGGCGATCGCCATAGTCGATATAGGTGCCACGCTCGAAGCTCACACCATACTCATAGGTGGGATTCAGATGGGTGGGGGCATACAGGTAGCGCATCTGACCTGGCTCGATACCCTCTACAGCATAGGCATCCATCTGCACCAGTACCTCGCGATCGGCATGGCGACCGGCAATACCTGTGCTAGCGATGAAGTGGGTATTCTCGGTGAGACCTTGTGTATGGAACACCTCGTTGCGGGCCTTCACGACACCGGCGTAGTTGACATCCACATTCTGCACGAAGAGCCATGTGCGGACACAATTATCGGACAATCGGCATCCCTGCTCAGAAAGGCGCATGATGTAGTCATTGAAGAGCAGGCGCATCTGAAACTCCGACTTGGAGGCCTTATTGAAATTCGATGCACTCCAGATATGGCGATAGCCTCCATGACTCACCTCATAGTCGCCATGAGGAAGATTGCGAGTAGACACGCCACTCTGCAGATATACCCAAAGGGCTATCTTGGTACCATCAAGGGGGGCTTGCTCCACGATAGAAACAGCACAATCAGAATGCTCGATGAGCAATGCCTGCAGATGATCAGTCTGGTTGGCAGCATCACTCAGGAAAAAACGCTTAAACACAGCAACAGCACCAGGCAACGTATCGAGCACCAACTGCTCATAGGCCGCAAGCAAGGCATTGACCTGTTCCGTATAGTTCAAGAGAGGATCGGTGATACGCAATATAGCGTGGTATTCAGACACACCATTCTCTACCTCAAATCTAAATATATCTGTTGACGTATGTGTTTGCATAGTTCCTAGTATCTCATTTATCTTTGCAAAGATAATAATAAACGAGCGAAATAATATTAAGCTTGCTTAAATATTTCACAGCGAGTGCAAGTATCTTGGAGGTTTATCTCAAAGATTCGAATAAACGAGCGAGAACCATGAGATTTACCACAATATTTTTGCACTATCTCCAAATAGAGATAAAGAAAATAGTCTGCGCAGCAGAAAAGCACACGCAGACTATAGACTGAATAGAAACAAGGGTCTGAACAGCCCCTCGGGGGACTCTTAGGGGATGAGCACCTTGCGGCCACCTACGATATAGATACCTGCAGGGAGGCCCTCAAGGGTAGTAGCATTTTCACGAACGCATACGCCCGTAATGTTGTATACATGAACACACTTGGGAGCCTCGTCCATAACGGGATCTTCGATGTCGGTACCCAGGTAGGCACCCTCAAACTGTGTCACCTCATCGCCACTGAGCAACAGCCAGCGCTGTATGGCCACATTATTGCCGAGATTGAACGATGCAGTACTAACTGCACCATTGGAAGCGGCAACAAGCGTTGCAGGATTGGACTTATTCTCGGGATGGATGATCCAGTAGCCACGCACGTTCATCGCATCATTGCCACTACCGATCTTGACATCTATGCGAGAACGCATGAGGTGGAAGTTCTCATTGGCACCAGCCTCGGCCTTAGCTGCCGTGCGTATACCATTGGCACCTGTAGCTGCGTAGGTCATATAAGCACCCGTCGCTGCATTGCGCAACTGATAATAGCAATTCACCGGATTGAAGGTGATATACCAAGCAGCATTCTCATTGGCCAATGCCTCACTTGCAGTAAGAGTCTGCCACACGAGGTGACCCTTCTCATTCTGCACGAGATAAGAGGTATACAAGCCATAGTTCTGATGCTCGCTCTTGATATAATACTTGATGGTATCCTCCTGTTCAAACACATAAGCCGGTGTACAGAAGCCACCCGTAGGAGGCAGACCATCTTCACCAAGTGCTTGATAGATAGCCGCATTGCTGATATACAGCATGGCAGAGCCTGTATCCTCGTGCGCACCATTCACGCCATAGGGCCACATGTGGGTGCCATCGCCATTGAGCCTTGAGGTAGTGCTATTGTCAAAGAAGCGCACGGCTGCAGTAGCACGTTCGCCAGTCCAGTAGCCACTACCGCTACCCTCGCGCATGGGAGTCGATCCACCGTTCCACACACTATGTGTGCCTACACCGATGGCATGTCCCAACTCATGCAGGATGGTACCGGTGCGCTGATACGAGGCATTGGGACCTACACGCATCCATCCGCCATACGAGCAGTCGGCAGTAGGAGTACCTGAGCCATAATGCACATTTGCATGCAGACCATTGATGCTGGTCCAAGTGTTCATATAGTATACAGCATCCTCTACAGCGGCATTGATACGGGCATTAGCAGCAGCATCTGCACCATTGTCGTATGACCAAATCACCTTACCGGCAGGCAATGTGATAACCTTCACTACCTCACCATAACCTACTGCATAGCTTTTGCTTATCGCGTACGCGCGCACATAATATATAGTAGAGGGCTCGAGGTTCTCCATCAGATAGATTTGTCCATTCTGAGTATGATATTTAGAAGAACGATTGTCGAGTACAGTAGGATTAGGTGAAGTGCTCCAGCAGAAACCCTGCTCCAGGAGGTTCGAAGTAGACACACCATTTACTGTGCTACGGCCAAGAGCCATCGTAGAGCCACGAGCCACATAGCCGTGGGTAATCACTTCGGGGGCAGTGCCCGTACCATTTGCCAATTGATATACAAAAGCTGCCTCTTTAAGCGTTGCTGTCGCTGCAGCAAGTTCATCAGCAGTAGCATCCATATTATTTGCAGTCTGCTGAGCCTCAGCAATAGCTATCTGCAAATCGGCCAACCCTGTACCTGTAGTACCTTCTGCCAAAACGATAACCTCATCAAGGGTTTTCAAGAAAGTATTTCTAGCAGAAAGAACTTTTTTGTATACACTGAGAGCATCATTAATAGCCGTAGTTTCAGCCAACAACTCTTCTGATGTAGCCTCAACATTAGCATATACAGCCTCAGCCTTGGCAATAGCAGCCTGCAGCGCAGCTACACCAATGCCAGCATCGTCACCAAGGGTTGAAACGGCCTTATCTATCGCTTTACGCAAAGTCTTATAGGCATTTTGCAACGTATTGAATACATCCATCGCCTCATTGATGGCTGCAGTAGCAGCAACCTGCTCATCGGGGGTAGCTGTCGAATCATTCAGGACAACATTTGCAGCATCAATCGCAAGTTTCAAAGCAGCAGCTCCATTATCCGTTCCATCATCGTAAAGTCTAACCGCTTTTTTTACTGCATCCTCAAAGATGCTACCATCCCAGTTATAAGACAAGATCTTTACATAATCGATCGAAAGTTTGGCAGAATTGGACGAGCCACCATCCACTCCAGTCATACCCACCTGCACCTTACCTGTCTTACGGATAATCAGCTTCAAAGAAAGAGTATCAACAACCCATTGATTAGCCGGAAAACTCTTCATCTCCGACATCACTCCGGTACCACTTGAGGGAACCCAGCCTACAAGACTCGTCGCAGCTGTTGCAGAAGAACCGTTATAATATGCCGTCACCAACGAATAATCACCTTTAGGAAGTGTCACTTCTTGGTAGAGTTTGATTGACTCATTCCATCCTGTACTAAGAGCAAGAACGCCTCCCTCGGAAGTACCATCAACATTCGTTGCAGGAACAGAGGCTCCATTGAATGTTTTTTTCGTTCCTATCTGATATGTTCCTACGATAGTATACGCAACAGAATAGTCGTTGGTCCATCCATCCACATCGAGCATTTCTTGAGCCACGTTACCGATCGCATCAATCGGATAATCATAACTAGTGTCAAATCCCGCATTCTTGAGATAGATAGGGGTGACGTCAACTTGCGCCATGGTACCCGCTATACCCGAAAGGCATAGCAAGGCCGCAAATACGTACTTAATGTTTCTCATAATCATTTTATTATTTTTCAATCGTATTCAACCTCTTATCTACAAGCATCACATCCTTCATCTGCAAGTTGAGTTCACCGCTCTGACGTGCTACGAATGTAATCTCCACAAGAGTTCCATTTCCACTGAGCACAGCCTTGTTTCCCGTGTTGACAAAGGTGGGGTAGAGAGCCTTCTCCCCACTCTTGTGTAGACGGTCGTAAGTAAGGTTTTCCATCTCCTTATTGCCTGCTGTGGTAGTGTTTACATAGGTAAGCTGGTTCGCATTGTAGGGGATGGCTACGCTCCATGCGTTCACCTCATTGAGGTCGGTACCACGGATGATGACCTTCACCTCCTCACCCTCGCGAATGCTCTTTGGAGCAATAAGCTCGAGGTTGCCTGAAAGAGTACCCATTCCGTAGGTGCTAACACCTCCGCGCGTCATTACACCTACCGTAGAGATGTCATAGGCATCGATGAGGCCGTTTTTGTTGATATCGCCACCGCTGATATATCCATCAAAGTCTGAATCGCCAGCACGTAAACCGGTGTAGTTCATGTATGAGGTGAAGTCGTCCATGTCGATGCGTCCGTCGTGGTTGATGTCGCCCTGCAGTACGGTCTCGGTACCAGGAACCTTGAAGATGTACATCTCACGGCCTGAGCCGAAGTTTCCACGGGCAGAGGTGATGTCCATTTTCAAGTAGCGTGCGGGAGCCTTTTCTTCGAAGGTAATGGTCTTCACGCTCCCGTCGGGAGCCCATGTGAAGGGTACGGGCTCGCTCCATGCCTTGCGGTCGGCACTATAGGAGATGGTTCCCTGGAGCAGTGTGCCGTTGCCACCATCTTCGCGGGGGAGGTATTCGAGCTTGTCGAGCTGGTTCACACCACCGAGGTCGATCTCCATAGTGAAGGGTACTGCACCTCCGTTCCAGTCGGTGTGCCAGATGCTAGCCTCGTCATAGTCGAAGAATTTGGCCACATCTTGTCCGGGTTGGTTCTTGCAGGTAGTCTCAGCCTTGATTCCGGGGATGGCAAACTCGAGCGGATTAGAGAGGGTCTGCACCTTGGTCTCAGCCCACTTGGTGGCACCTTCGGCGTTCACGGCACGCAGACGGAAGGTGTACTCGGTCTCGGCCTTGAGGTCCTCGAAGCGGAGCTTGCCCTCGCGGATGGTTGAGTAGAGCATTCCGTCGAACTCAATCTCGTAGTAGTCGGCCTCGGACTGCATCTCCCATGTGGGGGTGAGTGCATAAGGCTCGATGTTCTCTTCGGTGAAGGTGATGGCAGGTATGGTAAGCTTGCCGGTATTAGCTACCAAGGGGTCGGTTACCTCGAACTGATAGCCCTCTACGCTTACCTCAACGGCATTGGCGGTGATGTCAGTAGCGGCAATCTTCACCATCAGGCGGGGAGCACCCTTGATGCTCACCTCGGCAGTCTGGGTGCCGTGTGTAGAGAACTGGTTAAGCTCGGGCTCAGCCTCGTAGTAGTAGGCGTTGTCGCTCATAATGAACTCGGCCTCAGAGGTGGCAGCGATGAGCTCTACCTTCTTGCCACCTACGGTAGCCTTCACCTTCTTGGGTGCTGCGTTCATGTAGATGCGCATCTCAGTACGTTTCTTGGGTTCAAAGCCTTCAAAGTCGCCAGTAGTAGGAGCTACAGTGATAATAGCCTTGCCCTTTTTTACCTGACTGCTCACCTTTGTCTCTACAAACTCACCCATGAGGTATGCTTGTGTGCGACCATCGTCGTCATATTCGATGAAGCTGCTCTCACCATAGGGGTAAATGTCATAAATACGGATGGTGGGGTCAATCTCATTCACATTGTTGTGCGGGCGTGTGAGAGGCACGATAGCGCCAGCCTTCACGAAGAGAGGTTGCTTCCACAAAGGAGCATCGTAACTATTGACGATGCGTCCACCCTTGTAGTGTTCGCCGCTGAAGTAGTCGATCCACATACCCTCGGGGAGATAGATGCCGTGACGCACGTCGTTGCCCTCAGCATCAGATGCGGTGTTCTGATAGATGGGAGCCACGAGATACCATGGGCCAAACATATACTGATACTGTGTAGCCTTGCCCAAGGTGTAGTCGTTCTCGGTGTCGAGGAACATGGCGCGTACCATGGGCATGCCAAACACGGCCTCGCGAGCAATACTATAGGTGTAGGGGGTGAGGACAGACTTCCACTTCAAGTATGAGCGGTTGATGGATGTGGCAGGCTCACCCAAGGCGTGAGGATACTTTTCGTTGGCACCCCAGCCGTCCATGTTGAGAAGCATGGGCGAGAAGGTCTTCCACTCATAGTCGCGCACATTGACGGGTACGTTCTTTCCACCGAAAATACCATCCATGTCACTTGACACATTGGGCTGACCCGAGAGGCCTGAACCGAGGTATGTGGGGATGTGGAAGCGAATGTACTCCCAGTTACCACCAGTCTGGTCGCCACTCCATAGGCCTGCATAGCGCTGTGTACCTGCCCAGCCATCGAGAGTGATAATGAAGGGGCGTGCATCGTTGCCAAACTCGGGCATCACCTTGGCCACGTCAGCCACACCATTGAGTCCGAACGAGTAACCGGGACCTACCCAAGCCACATCGGTTTTGAGGATACGCACACCTGCGTCGCGCACTTCGCGGATGATATCGCGCTGCAATAGAGGTTCCACACCCTCCTTGGGATAAAGGTCTGATTGTGTCCAAAGGCCCAGTTCCACACCATGCTGACGCGCATATTCGCCAAACTGACGCAGATTCTCGATGTTACCCTCGAGGGTACCCGTCTGTCCGTAGCCTGCACCATAACCATCGTTGGGGAGAATCCATCCGAGGGGCATATCGTGAGCTGCATAGCGGTCAATCACGGCACGTGCCGAGAACTGATAGCTACTATTATTGGGTACGCGCACTTCGCCAGCTCCGGCGATAGATCCGACCACAGCTGCTGCGCCATCGACCTTTTCGCCATTGAGGGTCTCTCTGATGCCACCGTTGAATTTCTGACTCTCCTTGTATCGCTTGCCATCCTCGAAGGGTACGCCACCCTCGGCAGTCTCCGTCCAGTAGTCGCGGTTGTAAGCATTTAGGTGTCCCTCGTAGAATCCGAACTTGGGTAGCAATACGGGGTTACCTGTGAGTTGATAGTAGTCGTTAAGCAATGCCACGGGACCTTCGTCGACCATCACGAAGAGGTCGAGGTAGTCGCCGTCGTGCTGCATTTTTACGGTGCCATCGGCCTCGGAGTTGAAGTCGTACTGACCCTTCTTGAAGGTATACCACATCACGCCATAGCCTCCTGTTGACCAATAGAAGGGATTGGGTGAGGTGACACCGCCATCCACCCAGTTATTCGAATTGATCACCTGTATCACCTTACCGCGATGCGAGAAGCGTCCGTTCTGCATACCGCCACCATAGAAATACTCTTCTGCATCAGCTTTCACGATCATCGCTGCTACCCCCTCCTTGATGGTGGCTGGAGTAGTCTCTTCGAACACTACACGCTTGCTCTCGCGGTCAGTCACGGTCATTAGGCCCGTTGCCTTGTCTACTACCACCTTGATGCGAGGTGTGGTCATAATTGTTTTGTCTTCATTCTCCTTCACGGTGAGTTTGGTTACCTCGCGGCGAGGATTCTCTACCAGTATTTTTGCCGGGGGAGTGGCCACGGGGTCGCGCATCTCACCTCCTTGGGGGTCTTGGAAGACGCGAACGATGTCGTCGCCATAAAAGTCAAACACGCGGCACATGCTGTCAGGCATGGTAACCTCTACGGTCGTTCCAATCACTTTCACTCCTCCCATGCCATCGCATTGAGCGAAGGTCAAGAGAACAACTGCAGCCAACACAGCCATACCAGCCGCCTTGACACATCGGGTCATAAAGTTTGTCGTCATAGTATTTTATGGATAGTTATTTACAATATAGTCTTATTTATTTTAGCGTGTAAAGATAAGAAGTTTATGCCACATGGCCAAAGATAAGCTACATTATTATGGGCAATCCTAGAAAAACGGCTTCCAAAAAGTTCTGCTTTCTATTAAAAGATATTTTTTAACACCTACACACTCCAAAAACATTCCATCAGAAACTATTTATCAACATTTTTAACCTTCTTTGCACACTTTTGTCAAAAAAAATGTAACTTTACCCGCCATTTTTAACATTAACAACCGACTTCACTATGTCCTTAACCATAAAAGCCGTCACAACCAAGGAAGAAATGAAGCAATTCATCTGCTTCAACTATGAATTGTATAAAGACTCGGAATATGCAGTTCCTGACCTTTATAATGATGTGCGCGACACACTTGACCCGAAAAAAAATGCAGCATTTGAGTTTTGTGAGGCACAACCTTTTATTGCCTTACGCGACGATAAGGTTGTAGGACGCATTGTCGCCATCATCAATCATAAGGCCAACTCTGCGTGGAACAAGAAAAGTGTACGCTTCGGATGGGTTGATTTCATTGACGACAAGGAGGTAGTAGAAAAACTTTTTGAGGCTGTAGAGGATTGGGGACGCGAACGTGGCATGAATGAGATCCATGGTCCTTTGGGATTTACCGATTTCGACCCCGAGGGAATGCTTGTAGAGGGTTTTGATCGTATAAGTACGATTGCCACAATCTATAACTATCCCTACTACCCCACACATATGGAGCGCATGGGTTATGTAAAAGATACCGATTGGGTGGAATATTTACTTACAGCACCTCAATGCTTACCCGAGAGACATGCACGCATTGCCCGTATCGTAAAGGAGAAATTCGGTCTGCGTGTGGTGAAATACACATCGCACCGCAAATTGGCGCGTGAGCAAGGAGTTGCCATCTTTAGCTTACTCAACGAAGCCTATGCGCATCTTTATGGTTATTCCGCTCTTTCTGAGAGACAAATCCAGCAGTACATTGATGCTTATCTTCCTCTGCTCGATTTACGATTGGTGCCACTGATTTTTGACAAGGACGACCAACTCATCGGTTTCGGAATAGTACTCCCATCGTTAGCAAAGGCCTTTCAAAAAGCAGGAGGTTATTTGTTTCCTCTTGGATGGTGGCACCTGCTGAAAGCACTTAAATGGAATAAGACACAAATGTCAGAAATGCTACTCATTGCTGTTAAACCCGAGTACCAAGGCAAAGGCGCTGTCACATTGATATTTGAAGACATTATCCCCATACACTATAGCTTGGGTTATCGTTTCTCTGAGACCAATCCCGAGTTGGAAGACAACACAAAAGTGCAATCGCAGTGGGACTACTTTGAACGCGAGAATCATAAGCGTCGCCGTATATACACAAAGAAGTTGTAAAGAGCTGGAGCGCCGCTAAAAACAACGATTATAATGGGTAGAATCTATAGTTTTTATAGTTTTTACCCATTTGCTTTACGCTATCTCATAAAAAAGTGCTATCTTTACCCGATAAATCCAAGGATTATGAGTGACGAACTGAATATGCCCATCGAAGAGCAGGTAGCGTATACCGATGACAATATACGCCACCTGAGTGATATGGAACACGTACGCCTACGTCCCGGTATGTATATCGGTAAGTTGGGCGACGGTACACAAAACGACGACGGAATCTACGTTTTATTAAAAGAGATTCTTGACAATAGTATCGACGAATTCAAGATGCACGCAGGAAAACGCATCGAGATCGAGGTTACTGACCACAAAATTGTCAGTGTACGCGACTATGGCCGTGGTATACCTCAAGGTAAGTTGGTAGAGGCGGTAAGTGTACTCAACACAGGCGGTAAGTATGACAGCAAGGCATTTAAGAAGAGTGTGGGTCTTAATGGTGTAGGTGTAAAGGCCGTAAATGCACTCAGCTCTCACTTTGAAGCCAGTTCATATCGCGATGGCAAGGTGCGTACGGTTGTATTTGAGAAGGGTAATCTTATCAGTGATACTACAAGCGATGCAGGTCCCGAAGAAACAGGTACACGCATCCTATTCGAACCGGACAATACCTTGTTTGTAGGTTACTCTTTCCGCACGGCCTATATCGAGACCATGCTGCGCAACTATACCTACTTGAACACGGGACTCACCATCATGTTCAACGGCAAGCGTATCCTCTCACGCAATGGTCTTGTAGACCTGCTTACCGATAACATGACGGCAACAACACTCTATCCCATCGTGCACCTCAAGACCGAGGATATAGAGATTGCCTTCACACATACCGACCAATATGGCGAAGAGTACTATTCGTTTGTCAATGGCCAGCACACCACACAAGGTGGTACACACCAGAGTGCTTTCAAGGAGCATATAGCACGCACCATCAAGGAGTTTTACAACAAAAACCACGAGTTTACAGATATCCGCAACGGTATTGTTGCTGCCATCGCTATCAATGTAGAGGAACCCGTATTTGAGAGTCAAACCAAGGTAAAACTTGGCTCTACAGCTATGGAGCCCGGAGGCCGTAGCCTCAATAAATTTGTGGGCGACTTTATTAAAACGGAAGTAGACAACTACTTGCATCGCAATACAGATGTGGCCGATGCTATGTTTCAAAAGATACAAGAGAGCGAAAAGGAGCGTAAGGCAATTGCAGGCGTCACTAAGATAGCCCGCGAACGTGCCAAGAAGGTCAATATGCACAACCGCAAACTGCGTGATTGTCGCATACACCTAAACGACGCCAAGGGGGACCGCACCGACGAGTCGTGTATCTTCATCACTGAGGGTGACTCTGCGAGTGGATCTATCACCAAGAGTCGCGACGTAAACACTCAGGCCGTATTTAGCCTGCGCGGTAAGCCGCTCAACTCATTCGGACTCACCAAGAAAGTTGTATATGAGAATGAAGAGTTTAACTTACTCCAAGCCGCACTGAATATCGAAGATGGCCTTGAAGGCTTGCGCTACAACAAAGTAATCGTAGCTACCGATGCCGATGTCGATGGTATGCACATCCGATTGCTGATGATTACCTTTTTCTTGCAGTTCTTCCCCGACCTCATCAAGAAGGGACACGTCTACATCTTGCAGACTCCGCTCTTCCGTGTGAGAAACAGAAAACGTCTCATCAAAGGATACAAGAAAGAGAATGACCCCGACCGCAAAAGCGATTTCGTCACTCGATATTGCTACAACGAGGAGGAACGCCTGAAAGCCATCGCCGACCTCGGTCCCAACCCTGAAATTACACGATTTAAGGGTCTCGGTGAAATCTCGCCAGACGAATTCAAGCACTTCATCGGTGAGGATATGCGCCTTGAACGCGTTACCTTGAGTAAGAAAGAAGCCGTTACAGGACTCCTTGAGTTCTACATGGGTAAGAATACCATGGAACGACAAAACTTCATCATCGACAACCTTGTTGTTGAGGAAGATAAGCCGGAAGAAGAGTGATGAGAACTGCTATATTCCCCGGGACATTTGATCCCTTTACCATAGGGCACGATGCCTTAGTATGCCGGGCGCTAAATCTGGTAGACGAGTTGTATATTGCTATCGGAATTAACACTGGGAAGCGTACAATGCTTACGTTGGAAGAACGCATTGATAACATCAAGCGCCTCTACAAGGAAGAGCCCCGTATACATGTCGTGAGCTACGAGGGATTAACTACCGATTTTGCCCAATCCATCGGAGCACAATTTATAATACGCGGGGTGCGCAACACCATTGACTTTGAATACGAGCGTAACATATCCGACATCAATCGCATGCTTACGGGTATCGACACCATTCTGCTAATCAGCGACCCTCAACATGCCGCAATCAGCAGTAGCATGGTACGCGAATTGGCTCACTTCGGTAAGGATATCAGCGCATATCTACCATAAGTCCATGTTGTACTGTTTGAAAAACAGACTACAATTCGAAAAAAATCTAACAAGTTTGCTTTTTCGCTCACCTTACACTAATTTTGCATTTCAATAATAAAGAACCATAAGATTATGCAACAACTATTCGTTTACAATACACTTACGAGACAAAAGGAGCTGTTCAAACCCTTACACGAAGGTCGTGTGGGAATGTATGTTTGCGGCCCTACAGTATATGGCGATGCCCACTTGGGACATGCGCGCCCTGCCATCACCTTTGATATCCTCTTCCGTTACTTGCAGCACTTAGGCTACAAGGTGCGCTATGTGCGCAACATCACCGACGTAGGTCATCTTGAGCACGATGCCGATGAGGGTGAAGATAAGGTGGCAAAGAAGGCTCGCTTGGAGCAGTTGGAGCCTATGGAGGTAGTGCAGCACTACCTGAATCGTTACCACAAGGCAATGGAGGCACTCAATGTATTGCCCCCCAGCATTGAACCGCATGCATCGGGACATATCATCGAGCAGATCGCTTTGGTGAAAGAGATCCTCGACAATGGTTACGCCTATGAGAGCGAGGGTTCGGTATACTTCGATGTAGAGAAGTACAACCGCGACCATCGCTACGGCAAGCTTTCGGGCCGCAACCTCGACGATGTGCTCAACACCAGCCGCGATAACCTCGACGGACAGAGCGAGAAGCGCAACCCCGTAGACTTCGCCCTGTGGAAGAAGGCTCAGCCCGAGCACATCATGCGCTGGCCCTCACCCTGGAGCGATGGCTTCCCTGGATGGCACTGTGAGTGTACAGCAATGGGAAAGAAATACTTGGGCGAGCATTTCGACATCCACGGTGGCGGCATGGACCTCGTGTTCCCCCACCACGAGTGCGAGATTGCACAGAGCGTAGCCAGCCAAGGCGACGATATGGTACGCTATTGGATGCACAATAATATGATTACCATCAACGGACAGAAGATGGGAAAGTCATACAACAACTTCATCAACCTGAGCGAATTCTTCGCCGGTTCACACCCCTTGTTGGAGCAGCCTTATAGCCCTATGACTATCCGCTTCTTCATCCTGCAGGCACACTACCGCAGCACTGTAGACTTTGGCAATGAGGCGTTGCAGGCTTCAGAAAAGGGACTCAACCGCCTACTCGAAGCATGGAATAACCTTGAGCGCATCACTCCCTCTGAAGCATCTACAGTAGACGTAAGCAATCTCCGCGCCAAGTGTTACGAGGCCATGAGCGATGACCTCAATACACCCATCGTCATCAGCCACCTATTTGATAGCGCACGCCTCATCAACCAAGTAGTCGATAAGAAGGCTACCATCAGCGCAGCCGACTTGGCCGAGTTGAAAGATGTGTTCTCTGTATTCTTGTTCGACATCCTCGGTCTGCAGGCTCAGCAGAGTGGTGACAATAGCGGTCGCGAAGAGGCTTTCGGCAAGGTGGTAGACATGCTGCTTGAGCAGCGCGCCATCGCAAAGGCCAATAAAGATTGGGCTACAAGCGACAAGATTCGCAATGAGCTCGCTGCACTCGGCTTCGAGATTAAAGACACCAAGGAGGGATGCACTTGGAAGTTGAACAAGTAAATTGAAAATTGAAAATTCACTCCTCCGGATTTCACTCCTTTTATTGAGTGTACTCTTTTGGGGTGCCTGCGGAAGCAAGCAACCCAAATCTACTGCACAGCCCCAAGCCCCTGTCGTTGTACCCACCTTCAATGCTGATAGTGCGTACCACTACACCGCTGAGCAGGTGGCCTTTGGCCCCCGTGTACCAAATAGTGAGGCGCACCGTGTCTGTGGCGACTGGCTCGAAAGCGAGCTTGAACGCTTCGGAGCACAAGTGAAAGCACAACACGTCACCTTAAGAGCCTATGACGGCACTATTCTTGCCGCACGCAATATCATCGGTTCCTTTAAGCCCGAGTCAAACAAGCGCGTGCTACTGTGTGCCCATTGGGATAGTCGTCCCTGGGCCGACGCCGACCCCGAAAAAAAAAATCACCGCACGCCCATCCTCGGTGCCAACGATGGAGCCAGTGGCGTAGGCGTATTACTTGAGATCGCTCGCCAACTGCAAGCACAACCCGCAGAGATCGGCATCGACATTATCTTCTTCGATGCCGAGGACTATGGCACACACGCGGCTGACGACGATGAATCTACCGAAGGTAGCATCACCTGGTGTCTCGGTTCGCAATATTGGGCTCGCGTTCCACATACGACAAACTATATGGCCCGCTTCGGCATACTACTCGATATGGTAGGAGGCAAGGATGCCCGTTTCCATCGAGAAGGCGTTTCAGACGACTTTGCCAAACACATCGTAGATAAGGTATGGGCAGCAGCTCATGCTAGTGGCAATGGTCAATGGTTCCCTTATGCCGATGGCGGACAAATCACCGATGATCACCTGCCCATTAACCTGATAGCACGCATACCCTGCATCGACATCATAGGCTTCTACCCCGAGACAGGTTTTGCACCCACTTGGCACACGATGGACGACACAATGGACAACATCGACCCCGCTGTGCTACGTGCCGTAGGACAAACAGTGTTGCAGGTAATCTATAATGAGAAGTAACGATTAACGATTAAAGTTTAACGATTAACACAGACTAAACCATCCGGAGGCAGTCCGTTGCCTGTTGACTGTTGACCGTTGACATATAAAAACTAAACAAAATGACTATCAACGAAATACAAGATCAAATCATCGAAGAGTTCAGCGAGTTGGACGATTGGATGGACAAGTACCAGCTCCTTATTGACCTTGGCAGTGAGCAAGACCCTTTGGCCGAGGAGTATAAGACCGACAGCAACCTCATTGAAGGATGTCAAAGCCGCGTGTGGCTGCAAGCAGATGAGATAGACGGCCGCCTCATCTTCCAAGCAGAGAGTGACGCCCTCATCGTCAAAGGCATCGTTAGCCTATTGGTAAAGGTTCTCTCCGGACATACAGCAGAGGAAATTGCTGATGCCAACCTCTACTTCATCGAAGAGATAGGACTCAAAGAGCACCTCTCCCCCACCCGCAGCAATGGCCTTGTTGCCATGGTAAAGCAAATGAGACTCTATGCTTTGGCCTATAAGGCAAAGCACGCTAACGCCTAATCACGACAAATCACACCTTCTTCATGCACCGTTTCTTATCTCTTCAAGAAGCGGTGCATTTGGTATATACCATCCATCTCTACACTGACGAGATAAATTCCTGATGGATACTCTCCGACATTCCAAAACATCTCTGTGCTATCCAGAGTTGTAGCATCCATCTTCTTCCCTGCTATTGAATAGATAGTAACGCATGCACTCTTAGGAGCGCGAATATACAATTCGCTATCCACTATCCCTGACACTTCTACCGCATCATCTTCCACCTTTTCTATACCACTGGCTTCACGCACATAGATCTTACCAGTTGTAAACAAGGAAGAGGTATCCCACACGAGTCCTTCAGCCGGTACAGCAGGAACTATTTCTTTGAAATTACCCGTAAAAGAGGTTGCGGTGGAAAGATCGAATATCGCAAATGAACTATTTGCCTCCAATTCGGTAACGACCTCAGTCATATCAAGCTGAAGTATCGCATCCTTGATCGTCGTGGTACCAATAAACTGAATTTTCGATGCTCGATTCAGTGATCTGGGACGCGCAATCGGCACCTGCACTATTGCTCCAGCCTTTATATTGGCTCCATTTCTCAGCACAAATACATCCGATTGGCTGAAGGTGGTATCACCCACAGCAATAGTACCACCTGCATTCACAGTCACCTTACCCGACACCTTACCTTTTCCGCAAAGCGTAGCACCTTCATTTACGGTGATAGCACCCGTCCCTGAATGTGTTCCATTAACAATCAGACGGCCACCCGATACGGTAGTGGAACCTTTATACACGTTATTTCCAGTCAATCTCCAATCTCCAGTGCCCACTTTCTTGATAGACACCGTACCCTCCTTCGTGCTGCTACTTGATAGATTGTTGATGACACCTCTAAAAGTTTCATCGGTATTAGCCGATCCTACAGTATAAGAGCAAGTAAAGCCTGCAGTATTCTTACTCGAACCACGCACATAGGTCCCTGCTGCACCCGAGATACCGCCTATCTCAAGATCACAATTCGTTGACCATCCCGCCAGATGAGCGCAACCTTTAAGTTCGACTACGGCATTGGGGAAGTCATTGCTATTTCCATTGATTAAGAGCAGACTTCCTTCCGAGGTATTCGAGTTGACACCATTAGCTACGATGCGACCAGTAAACTCGCTCCAATCGCCCTGAATATATTCACGTACATAGGGAATATTCAACTGAATAGTGCCACTTCCCGTCACCTTGCTCTTGATATAACAATTACGATTAGGACTAAACTGTGATATTGCCCCTTCTCTCACCTCTATGGGGAATGAGTAGGTTTCATAGTTGCTGCTCTCGCCTTTGGTTTGCAACGTACCTCCCTCAAGCACCAGCAACGGTGACGAGCCTATACCAGCCTTTGCCACATCCACCGTACTCAAATAGAGTGTTCCGCCTCGAAGAATTGTCTTTCCTGTGTAGCCAAAAAACTGGGTATTAGCAACCGTCAAACGGCCATTACCTCCAAGGATAAAATCCCCCTCGCCTTCAAGGACACCATTCATAGTCACTACCACACCTGTATTGGTAATATTAAATTCTGTTGGCTCATACAATTTTGCAGAGCGGTTGGTTGATGTAGAACCACCCGTATAGCGCCATGTTCCCCCGCTCCATATCCAGTTCTGCGCAAACTCCTCCGAAGCGCCTATACTGCTTGGCTGAGAGGCATCCTTCAACGATGCGAATTCAATCTCGCCTCCATATAGAACGGTAGCACCCGTGTAGGTATTCTCTGTACCCAATACAAGCCTACCCTCACCCGCCTTGTTTAGCGAGCCACCACCACTGATAGCACCTTTACCTACTATATTCACCGTCGAGTCACTATTGACCACCACAACCTCGGGCGATACAATGGTATCCAATGTGATGGCGACATCTGTAGCAGGAGCAAACAACACCCTGCTATTGTCGGTATACGAAGCCGACATATTATTCCATTGATGGGTTACCATATCCCATGTGCCCGAGCCAAGGCTCCATGTATAGTCAGGCTCATACGTAGCGATATCAATCATCTCAGTCGGCACAGGACGTGTCTTCATTGTCACCTCAGATGAATATGCCGAATATTGCTCACCAGCAAATGCTCGTACACGAAAAACATAAGCAGTTCCGGGCTCCAATCCTTCCACTACATAGGCCGATACATCAGCATCCGTGCGGGCTACCTCTACAAAGTTGCCATCACACATCATCTCCACTGCAATACCCTCTTCACCTTCGGTATAGTTAAGCCATCCGAGTGTAAGCGTATTCTGACCAGCCCCTATAGCCTCCAGACAAAGCGGTTGGCGCAGATAAAATTGATTATCTTCAGCCGTAATACTATTGATATAGTTCTCAATGTTTACGTACCCATTACCGGTCATTACCATTGCATCATTCTTCGTAGGATCAGTACCATTGGCCTCCTCCCACACATCGGGCATACCATCATTATCTGTGTCTGTCCTCTTCACTCCTCCCCAAAGACTCCAACTATCGGGAGCACCAAATGGGAGACTCGACTCACGAGAAATGAAAGCGCCCTTCTTACCCATTGACAACACCTCATCGACAACATACCAGTCCGCATAGTCACGATATGGAAGCGATGCACCCACAGTGGGAAGCGATTCATCAATCAATGTAATAGCCGAAACAATAGGAAGTTCGTAAGCATTCATCGGTGTAGTCATAAAAGTAGGTCCACCACTATACTCCGATTTAGGAATCTCATAGGGGTTATATGCACCATTTCTATCGCGATCCTGCCAGTTATCTGCCGCATAAATATGAAAATCAGCATTGGCACCACTGAAAGCATTTCCTCCCCCTGAAGGGCCATTGATAAACAGATTGCTTTGTGCATTGGCATAGTGGGTACCTTCAGAGTCGCCACCCATGATAAAGCAACCACTGGACCAGTTATACACGATGTTATTCACATACTGGTTTCGTCCCTTTATCTTCGCATTACGTGTATCGTTATCTACATATAGATTACGATACAGAGTAATATTATCAGCCTGCACCAATCCGCCCGCACAGTGAGTCTGCAAACCTTGTGCTATGATTGAGTTTTGTATCGTGATATCGCCCAAAGCGCCCTTACCGTCACTGCTGATTGAGAAGGTTTCATCGCGTCCCCACGACACTGACAAGTGATCAAATATCATATTCGTTCCATTAGACACGCCTGCTGCATCTTTTCCCGAATCTCCAGTCACACCCATGCGGAAACGCAGGTAACGTACAATCGTATTATCTGCGCCCGAGAACGACACACCGTTTCCATATACAGTGATTCCCTCGCCCGGCGCTGTCTGACCCGCCACATAAAGATTATTCTTAAAGGTCAGTCGGCTCTGCAGTCTGATAACACCAGCCACATCAAACACGACAATACGATTCGGCTGGCTCACCGCATCACGCAGCGATCCCGCTCCACTATCGTTCAAATTTGTCACATGATACACCGAGCCATTACGACCTCCTACGGCATACTTACCAAAGCCTTCGGCACCAGGGAAAGCCAGTTGCTGAGCATCCAATGAGAGTACCACTACAAACAGTAGCACGCAAGCAAATACATTCTTTTTCATGGCATAACAGATTATTTATAGCAAACATACATAAAAAAAGTGATTTAACCACCTTTCCCATCACCTTTTTTATTGTAATAAAAAAGAGGGTGCAGATTGCACCCTCTTTTACAGTCTCGTATCGGAGAAAGATTACTTAACGAAAACCTTATCTTCGATGAGCTTTTCTACGTTCGGGAAAAGAAATAAACTAGTTTATTTCGTTCTCCACTCACTTAACGAAAACCTTCTTGCCGTTTACGATATAAATACCTCTTTCGAGTGATTCAACATCGCTCTGAACGCGCTTACCTGAGATGGTGTAGATAACTGCGTTCTGGATAGCCTCGATGTTCTCGATACCTGCAGCTACGAAGTTGATAACAACCTCAATAACTACAGCCTTACCCTCGTGAACGAATGCCCACTTAGCGGTGTAAACCTCACCAGCAGCGTGTGTAGTGTCGAAGCAACCGATGTAGTCGATTGAACCAGAAGAGGGCTTCTGAATCTTCACGCATACACCACCTTCGTTACCCCAAGGAGCTGCATCACCTTCAGCATTACGCCAGCCGTCGGTTGTGTTGTTTACAAGGTTACCAGTAGTAACATTCAAGATATACTGTTCAGCCTCGTCGAGAGATTCTACACCAAGAGCAGCAGCTGTTGAGATAGGATCGAACAATGCTGTGTTTGCGCTGTAAGCAGTACCTGCATTCTCATTGTGATTAACGGTGATTGTAGATACAACCTCGTAGTCAGCAATGTTAATAACGGGACTTACATACATGCTCTCAGTGATGTTGATTACAACATACTTACCCTCAGCGTTAGCAAGGCGTACGGTAGCGTTGAGCACGTCACCCTCAGCTACTGTATACTGAGTAGATGTGATAACCTGAGCTACAGAGTCATATGACAGGAAGAACTTGTTGTTTACGCCCCATGCAGAAGCATTACCATCAAGGTCAACCCAGAAGAGAACCTCACCGGCATTACCATTGTAGTTAGAGTGAACACCTGTGGTATCAACGAGCTGATAGGTGAGTTCAGATGCGGGAGCACCGAGCAACTCAACGATCTCAGCCATTACCTCAGCGCTGATAACAGTCTCTACAGTCCAGTCAGTAACCTTCACATCCTCGAGAACTACATTGTAGGTCTTCAAGTTGTCGAAGCAGTAGAGCTTAGCGTTATCCATTACTACCCAGTTAGCATCGGTAGAAGCGATGTTCATACCAACCTTCAAGGTCTCACCCTCAGCGATGGTTGTTGTTACCATCACGAGTTCACCACCGAGAGCCTTGTTGGTAGCGTCGCGGTCGATGTTGATGGTGTGAACAGCTACAGAGTCACCGTTAGCATAGAGCTTAACACCGGTTACCTCGTAAGAGTCGTCGTTACCCTGCTGGCAAGCGTTAACGTATGCAGCGAAGGTATAGGTACCTGCGGGAAGACCTGAAACCTCCTGATAGAAGTCCATATCAGCAAGTGTGCCAGGAGCTGCAGTCCACTTCTCAACGAACTGGTCGTTCACGTTGGTCCACTTGTTGTGGTTACCAGTACCCATACCACCGGTCCAGCCTGTGGTACCGCTAGCGAAGTTACCGTTTACAATTGCGTTAGCAACTACGAACTCTTCGATGGCAGCAACATAAACTGCAAGAGCAGCCTGAAGCTCAGCAAGTGTAGCCTCACCGGCAGCACCCTCAGCATAAGCAGCCTCAGCTACAGCTACAGCAGCAGCCAATACCTCACTTGCGTTGTTGTCAACCAAAACAGCCTTTGATCGAGCAATCACCTCAGCAAGAACTACATATTCTGCTACTGAAGCCTTGAAGCCTGCGATTGCAGCCTCGAGAGTCTCCTTGGCAGCCTGTACCTCAGAAGCGGTAGCAGCCTTAGCTACTTCGATAGCAGCGGCAAGTGCATCCTGAGCCTCCTTGCTGCATACACCCTCGAGAGCCTCTGCTGTCTCGATGAGAGCAGCAAGTACCTGAGTAGAGAAGCGAGGATCGTCATCATCAGCAATCTCCCACAAGTAGAGAGCATCACCCAATGAAGGCTGACCAGAAGCTACAGCCAATGTAGTAGGATCGATGTTTACGAAGCAGTTAGCACCCCAGCCTGTACCGGTAGAGTTGGTCAAGCGGATTGCATACTTACCAGCAGCGTTCTTATAGAATACCTGGCTCTCCCATGTGCGCTTGTTCTGACCGTTACCACCGTTAACCTCCTCAGTCTTGATAGCACCAGAACCGTCAGAGTTCTCAGCATTTGACATGTAGAAGCCGTTGCTGTTCATGAAGCTAGCAGCACCAGCAAATGCATCGGTGATATTACCAGCAGAGAATGCGATGGTGATAGGCTTATCACTTACAACCCAGTTGTTCTTACCAGCTGCGTTGAGGAAGTGGTTGTTACCCTCAGCATCGGTATAGAATACGTAGTGGTTGCCCTCAGAAACTGAAGTCAGCATACCGTTTGCGAAGTAGTCAACATCGTTCTTGGCACCGAGGTACTCGAGACGGAAGTTATCAAACAACAACCAGTCAGCACCTACAGAACCTGTCTTGGTAGCACCCAATGCAATAGTGTCAACGCCCTCTGCCAACTCGAATACGAGAGTGTGCTCATAGAGACCTGCGTTGAAGAACTTAGAAGCTTCACCCTGGCTGTTAGGAGCCTGACCGAAGCCTGCGTAGTTAGCACCTACGCCTTCTACCTTACCAGCCTCTTCCATTACGCTCATGATGGTAACGCTATCGCTGTTTGCGAAGAACTTAGCGTGAAGCACCTCTGTGCCGTTTGCACGTGCTTCAGCAGCAGCATCAACACCACCCATACGGTAGAAGCCCTGTGCACTCATGCGGTATACACCGCTAGGCATGTTGGCGAGTACCTGAGATACAGTTACGATACCAGCATTCCACTTCTCACCATTCATATTGTCATTATCACCAGCAATCTTTGGAGAACCAGTCCATGCGCTGTTGGTACCATCGTTACGGCCGAAGTTAGCACCTGAAATCTCGAAGGTAGCATCTGCGGGGTTGATTACTGTAGCGGTAGCATACTTGCTCTGACGCTCAGCCTTAGTCACAAACTGCCAGTAGCAAGCCTCGCTGAGCTCAGCAACGTTAGCTACAATGTTTGTACCATCGTATGCAACGTAGTTGTCACCAACCTTCAATGTATAAACATTAGCAGCAACCATGCGTACGCGTACCTGTGTAGCAGCACCATCGGTATAGGTACCGGTGAAGTAGTGCTGTGCACCACCGTTGCTGATGGGACCATCCAATGTATAGAGCTTGTCAGCACCCTCAACGAGCCACTCGATACCAGCGGCTGTGAATGAAGCCTGAGTACCCCATGAGTTACCTGCTGCCAAGAATGCATCTGCTGCAGTGTTGTAGAGGTATGCCTTGAGCTCGTTTGCTGCAAGAGCACCGGTCCAGGGAGATTCAACCTCCATCAAACCGAAGTCGAAACCGTCATTGGCTGTTGCCTGGCTAGCATAGATGATACAAGCCTCGTCCAACTCGTCGATAAGAGCGTTGAGCTCTGCAACTGAAGTAGCGGGCATCATCCACTGATAACCCTCGTGCATGCCAACAACTTCATCAAATGCAGCTCTTGCAACAGAGTCAGCAGTAGAGTTGTCTTGATAGTCATAAGCTACGTAGAGCTGGCTCTTCCATGCGTTGTACTTAGCATCCATTGCCTGGATGAACTCAACGGTCTCAGTGATAAGAGCGGTGTACTTAACCAATGTGTCTACGGGAGTAGACATGATAGCCTCCTTCATTGCGTAAGCGGGCTCCTGAACGGCCATGAACTTCTCGTTACATGAAGAAATCATCCACAAGGTGGGACAGGTCTCGGTGAGCATCTCCAAAGTTGCATAGGCGTTGAGGAATGCGTTAATCTCAGCAGCCTCAGCATACTTAAGGTTCTTGAATGAGAGCCAGCTAACATTGTTGTCAGCAAGCACCTCGAAGTTGATAACCAAGTTACCCTCTTCGTCAGCCTGACCGAGAGCGGTATATACAGCGTGTGCAAACTGAGACTCACCAACTACAGCACCCTCAGTTACGTCAACAACTTCACCTGCACCTACGTTCAATGTGATACCAGTAGCCTCAGCAGCAGCTACACCATTCTTAGCACGAGTACGTACCCAAGCCTCCAATGTGTAAACGCCACCAGGAACAAGACCAGTAACAGTAGCTGTCTTAACTGTAGCACCAAGTGAACTGTCATCACCAGTCCAGTACTCGAAGAAGGGAACCTTGAACTCAGAGCCGTCACCCTCACCCTCGGTAGACCATGTGTTGATGTAGAGGTTTGTATCGAAGTTGTTAGTACCGAATGCAGAGAGCAAGAGGTCATCGTAAGCAACCTCAGCGTGCCAACCATGAACAGTTGCGGGGTTGTCAACAGTTGCAGTCAAAGTACCTGCCTCATAGCTTGCCAGATACTCCTCAGCAAGAGCAGCATAAGTTGAGTATGCCTCAGCAGTGTATACGTTGGTGCTTTCCATCAAAGCGAACATAGCGTCGATAGCCTTCTTGTTGTTTGCAAAGAAGTTTACAGAAGCCTTTACAGTATTCATAGCCTCCTGCAAAGCAGCCTCAGCAGCGAGAAGAGCCTCGTCAGAAGTCTCGTCAACCTCTACTTCAAGAGCAGCCTGAAGAGTAGCGAGAGCCTCAGCAGACATCTTAGCTGTGAGCAGAGCCTCAGCCTCAGCCTTGGTAGAAGCGTAGATATCCTTAGCATAGTTCTCATCTACTTCACCAAAGTACTTGAGTGATACGTTGTCGATACCCATCCATTCGTTTACAGCCTCAACCTGCTCGAGACCAATCTCAATCACGTTGTCAGTAACAGTAGTGCGTACAATGTAAGCAGTAGGAGCGCCAGTAGTAAGTTCCTGCTTATCAGCGTTAGCGTAAACGAAGTTAGCGCCAGCCTTGAAGTTGTTTACGAAAGCACAGATAGAAAGCTCATACAAGCCATTAGGAATGTTCTCAATTACCTGATAAATCTTACCAGTGTAATTAGAAGGATTCCAGTTCTCAAAGAACTTGCCAGTGAAAGCACCAGTCTGGTTGCTTGCCAAAGCCTGGTTCTGAGCACCTGTTGTGGTCTTCCAAGGAGATGTTGTGGTATCGAATGTACCGTTAACAACGAAATTGGTAACTACGGGAGCAGCTACAGTAGCACCAGCTACAGAGTTACAGTTAACTGCGAATGTAGTAGCAGCCTGCAAAGGAGCAATAGCAGCCTTCACCTCCTCGATGTCAGATGAAGCGTCGTATACACCCTGAGCTACAGCGATAGCTGCAGTGAGTGCCTCAGAAGCAGGAGAAACAGCGACAGCAGCATCAAGAGCAGCCTTCAAGTCAGCCTTCGCAGCTGCAAGAGCCTCGTTGTCAGAAGCGTGATAGGTAAGGCTCTTGATCTGAATAGAGTGCCAGTTTGAACCTGCAGCCTTCTTATTCATTTCAATGTGCAAAGTACCGTCGGTAACCTCCACGCCTTCCAATACGTATGTCGCGTTATTGTTCAAGCCGGGATTGAGGAATACCTGCATAGAGATTTCCACATTGTTTGCAACCAAATAGGTAAGTTCCTCCTGACCATCTGTCGCAGGAGAATCTTGCCATGCCACACGGGCATTAGCCCAAAGTTCAACGGTGTAGTTACCATTGTCGAGGCCTGCAACGTCCTGCCACAGCACAACGCCAGTAGTTGAAGCACTGGTAGATGTTTGACCATCCTGGAAGTTCTCTACCATTACAATGCCATCAATAGTAACAGAATTCTTTTTACCGTTCTCACAAGTCCAAGCGTCAAGACTAGTGCCCACCTTATTGGTAACATCAATGTCGGCAGCAAAAGCACTTACGCCAAACAGCATTGACATACACAATGCTGCTGCAGAAAGTAAAACTTTTCTCATAAATATTGATTTTAGTTAATAAAAAGATAATTAGATTTTTTAATTTTATGTGTTTTAATGAGCGAAAGTAGGACTTTTTCATGTCATTAACAACTTTTCAGAAGTTTATTTCAATAAAAAAACATCACTCTATGTCATTTTATGTTTTATAACATATTTTAGCACGTTATCTTATTAAAAATCGAGTAGGAGGAAAACGAAGTAGTTTTCTTCCTACTTTCGTTCTCCGACCTCTCACACCACCGTACGTGCCGTTCGGCATACGGCGGTTCCTATTTTAGATTCCATTCGAGGTACAAATCCGTCAAGCAAGGATAGCC
>JAFZFZ010000013.1 GCA_017557005.1 Bacteroidaceae bacterium
ATGGGAGTCTTCGGCCTCGTCTTCTTCGAGACGCAGTATCGCCGTCGCGAGATTGCCGTGCGCTGCGTGCATGGAGCGAAGATTGCGCAGATACTCGGCATGTTCGTAGGGCAATATGCACGGATGGTGCTCGTGGCTTTCCTCTTCGCCGCTCCCGTGAGCTACTTGATCATGTCGCGCTGGCTCGAAGGCTTTGCCTATCACATCCCGCTCTACTGGTGGGTATTCCTCATCGCCCTCGCCATCGTGCTGGCCGTGACCTCGGCCATCGTTGTGGCGCGCGCCTACCGTGCGGCGAAGGAGGATCCCGTGGAGGCGTTGTATAAAGAATAACCTCTATTTACAATTTTACAATTTACGATTTACGATTTATTTACAATTTAGTAATTTTACAATTTTGGAAAAGTGAAGGGAATGGACTTTAATCCCCCTTAATAGCCCTTAACTACCATTAAATCTTAATAGAGAATCAATTATAAACCAATAAAACAAAAACATTATGGAACTGAAAACTGAAAATTTGAGAAAGGTATTTAGTACTGATGTGGTGGAGACACACGCGCTCAATGGCGTAGACATCAACATCCACGACGGTGAGTTTGTGGCTATCATGGGCCCTTCGGGATGCGGTAAGTCTACCCTGCTCAATATCCTCGGTATGCTCGACACACCCACCGACGGTACCTACTGGCTCGACGGACGTGAGGTGAGCCAGCTGAAGGAGGATGACCGCACAGCCTATCGTCGCGGTAAGATTGGATTCGTATTCCAGAGCTTCAACCTCATCGAGGAGCTCAACGTGACGGAGAACGTGGGCTTGCCCCTCGGCTACCTCGGCATCAAGGGCGAGGAGCGCCGCAAGCGCGTAGCAGAGACACTGGAGCGCATGGGCATCAGCCACCGCGCGGGACACTACCCTAACCAGCTCAGTGGTGGTCAGCAGCAGCGCGTAGCCATAGCGCGTGCCGTAGTGTGCAAGCCCGGCCTCGTGCTTGCCGACGAGCCCACTGGTAACCTCGACTCGAAGAACGGTATCGAGGTGATGGAGCTGCTGCGCGAGCTGAACCGCGAAGGCACTACCGTAGTGATGGTGACACACAGCCAGCGCGACGCCTCATACGCCGACCGCGTCATCAACCTCTTCGACGGCCAGATCGTAGACTCGTTGGCAGAGAGAATGTAAATGGTGTTGAGGGTTGAGAGTTGAGAGTTAATGACTTTGTCATTGAGCTTCGGCTGCGCTCGCGGCAAGAGTTCAATCAAGCTTGACTCTTGCTCGCTGGCACGAACCTTGAGAGTAGAAAAAGCAACACGATAGTAAGACACTTTCTTCATAAACAACTACACTATGTATTGCAAACGCCGTGCTCGAGATGTCGAGCACGGCGTTTTCTTTTATCATTACCTATTGGCTTAGAAGCTGAAGCCTTCGGTAGAGGGGTGTATCTTCTGTATAGTACCATCGGCATTGTAGTACATGGGCTCGGCAATGACTGAACGGCTGTAGTTACCTCCATCGGGCAGTGCTCCGTTGTGGCTGAAGAATATCCAGCGATCGTGGAACTTCACGATAGAGGGGTGGGTAGAGGCTGAGTTGCCGGCAATCTCCGAGATGATGCCTTTGTGCTCGTAAGGACCGTAGATATTGTCGGCCATAGAGTAGGCAATGCGCTCGGGGAAGTCGCACGCATAGGTGAGGTAGTACTTGCCCTCGTGCTTGTGTATCCAGGGAGCCTCGGTGAAGGGATACTGCTCAGGGAAGTGAATCTGCTGTACCTCGCCATCGGTCTCAATCATATTCTCCTTGAGCTTCACGATATAACACTGCAGGTTACCCCAGATGAGGTAGGCCTGTCCGTCGTCGTCGATGAACACCGTGGGATCGATACATGCCCAATAGTGCGACGAGGCTGCACAGTTGTCATTGGTAAGCAGGGGACGACCCAGGGCATCCTTGTAGGGACCTTCGGGACGGTCGGCCACAGCAACGCCAATGCCGCAACGGTTGGTAGAGATATACCAGTAGTACTTACCATTGCGCTCGATGACCTGCGAAGCGTAGGCATCGCCCTGGCGTGCCCAGCTAAAGTCGGCCAAGCGCAGGGGGCAGGGGTATTGTGTCCAATGCTTCATATCGGTGGTAGAGAACACGCACCAGTCGCGCATGCGGAATCCCGAGAGGTTGCCACCGCCATCATGTCCGGTGAAGAGCCACAAGGTATCGCCCTCGACCAAAGCGGCGGGATCGGCAGTATGCATGTGGCGGATGATGGGGTTGCCCTGGCTCTCAAAGTCGTGCTTCAGCACATAACCCCACTTCTGCTGCAGACGCTCGAGTTCCTCGGCTGTCACCGAGCACACAGTACCATGACGAGGGAAGAAATCCTTACGGAACGACTTGGGCTCCTTGGTGAAGTTATACAAATCGGTAGAGGTCTGATACTCGTAACGGCCATTGGTGTAGAGGTCATACATGAGCACGTACTCCTCACGACCATTGAGTTTGAATACGCCCGAGCCCTCTACGGGAGTGATGCCCGCATAGGCATCAAGGTACTTGAAATCTTCCTTCCAGGGACCATGGATATTGCGTGAGGTAGCCTGCTGTATACCATTGATATATTCGCGGCCATGCTCGTCCTTGGTGTTACCCTTATAGAAGAGGTGGTAGCGACCATCCTTATAGATGATATCGTTGTCGATAGAGCCATACTTGGCGGCAAAGAGCTCGCGCGGCTCGCTCTCGAAACCGGTGAAATCCTCATTGGCATAGGCATAGTAGCTGATGAGCGACTTGCGATCGCTGCGCTGGAGGGTGAAGTAAATCATATACTTCTTAGCCTTATGGTCGTAGACGGTCTGCGGTGCCCATACCCAATAGGCATCGGTAAAGTGCTCGGGATAGTCCTTCGAGAGATTGATCTTGGCATGGGTCCAATTGATGAGGTCGGTCGACTTGAGCAATACGATACCAGGATTGCTACCCCAACCCTGCTTGGGGTCGAAGGTGAACATGTCGGTAGCTACGATGTAGTAGCAGCCATCCTCACCACGCAGGATGTGCGGGTCTCTGATACCGCCACTCTCACTGATGGTGTCGCTGGCGATGATGGGACGGTTGCCGTTGAGAGCATACCAATCTACCGCATCGGCACTGATGGCAAAGCGCAACTGTTCTTGCTTACGACCCTCACCGCTACCTTCGAAGTAGGCAAAGAGATAGCCTGCAAAGTTATCGTCATTGGATTTCTTGGTTTTGGCCGACAGGGCTGTATGCCCGATAGTAAGCAGCATCGCAGCTACTAGTAGGAGTTTTTTCATAATACGACTTTTCTTATGTTAACATTCTACGATTCTCGTCTCAAGGTCATTGTCCAAGTTATCGGCATGCTTGATTACCACACATGCTACACCGCCATCGATAGCACGGAAAGCACCCTCAATCTTAGGTATCATACCTTTATTGATAGTGCCATCGGCACGCAAAGCAGCAAAGCTCTCGCGATTGATAGAGGGTATCACGCTGCGGTCGTCGTCCACATCGGTGAGCACGCCATTCTTCTCAAGACAGAAGATGAGGTTGGTAGGTTCTATCTGCGAAGCGCCCACTGCTACAGCCGAAGCTACGCTATCGGCATTGCTATTGAGCAATGAGCCTTGCTCGTCGTGAGTGATGGCACAAAATACCGGTACGATGCCCTGCTCTACGAGCGAACGCAAGAAGCCGATGTTCATTCTTTCAGGCACGATGTCGCCCACATAGCCATAGTCAATAGGCTTGGGAGCACGACGTACGGCAGGTATCACATTGGCATCAGCACCAGAGAGACCGATAGCCTTGGTTCCCAACGCGCCCAAACGAGCAACAATCTGTTTGTTTACAAGTCCGGCATATACCATAGTCACCACGTCAAGTGTATCGCGATCAGTCACACGACGCCCGTCAATCATCTGAGTCTCAATGCCAAGTTGTGCGCTCAAGCGTGTAGCCAATTTACCGCCTCCGTGGATAAGCATCTTGGGGCCCTCCATGGCAGCAAACTTCTCAAGAAAGCGCTCAAGCGCTGCGGCATCATCGATGACGTTACCGCCGATTTTCACTACGTTAATCATAAATTCTCGAGCAATCGTTTGAGTACTACTGTTGCAGAAATTTCGCGGTTGGCAGCCTCGGGAATGACAAGGCTTGTAGGAGCCTCGATAACCTCATCGGTAACAATCATACCACGGCGCACGGGCAGACAATGCATGAAGAAAGCTTTGTTGGTGAGGGCCATCTTCTCCTCGGTGATGGTCCACGAGCGGTCCTTTGAGAGTACTTGTCCATAGTTGGGATCCTCGTAAGCCGACCAGTTCTTGGCATACACGAAATCTGCTCCGCGGAGCGCTTCGTCCTGATCGTGGGTCACCTTAGCATTACCCACAAACTCAGGTGCGAGGTCATAACCTTCAGGATTCGCAATCACGAAGTCGTAGTCGGTAGCATTCATCCACTCGGCAAAAGAATTGGGCACAGCCTGGGGCAAAGCCTTAGGATGAGGCGCCCAAGTGAGCACCACCTTAGGTCGCTCGCTCTTCTTATGTTCCTCGATGGTGATGAGGTCAGCAAAACTTTGCAACGGGTGGCGAGTAGCAGCCTCCATACTGAACACGGGGCGGCCAGAGTAGCGGATAAACTGCTCGATAACGCGCTCCTCATAGTCGTCAGCCTTGTTGGTAAGTCCTGCAAAAGAACGCACGCCAATGATATCACAGTATGAACCCATCACGGGAATGGCCTCGAGCAAGTGCTCGGCCTTGTCGCCATCCATAATGACGCCACGCTCTGTTTCAAGCTTCCAGGCGCCCTGATTCACATCGAGCACAATCACATTCATTCCAAGATTCATTGCAGCCTTCTGCGTGCTCAATCGAGTACGCAACGATGAGTTGAAGAATATCATCATCAGCGTCTTATTACGCCCAAGTTCAACATGAGCAAAACGGTCCTTCTTAATGGCCAAAGCCTCGGATACTGCATCGTGCAGGTTGCCTATATCTTCTACACAAGTAAATTTCTTCATTTCTATTCGATTTATGTTTTATTTGCGAAGATACAAAAAAGCATTTGAAATACAAAGTGTGCTTTGACATTTCATTCGTTATGCGTACCTTTGTGAATAAATCACAATAAGAATGATAGCACAACTCACCCAAGAATCAATATCTCTGCTCGACAGACTCATCGCTACGCCGTCGATATCGCGCGATGAAGAAGCTACGGCCGACATCATCGAGGAATTTCTGCGTTGCCACGTCAAAGGCGAGGTAAAACGCATACACAACAACGTATATGTACGCACACCACTATGGGACGACAATCGACCGACTCTACTGATGAATTCTCACCACGACACGGTACGTCCATCGGCATCGTACACACGCGACCCGTATGCACCCACGCATGAGGAGGGACGCATCTACGGATTAGGAAGCAACGATGCAGGAGCATCAGCAGTGAGTCTCATCGCAGCATATCGTTATATGGAGGAGCACGACCTACCCTACAACATGCTACTAGCCATCAGCGCCGAGGAGGAGGTGATGGGCGAGCATGGTATGCGTGCATTATTACCCGAGTTGGGAAAGATTGACATGGCACTCGTTGGAGAGCCCACAGGCATGCAAGCCGCAGTAGGAGAACGCGGATTGGTGGTGATGGACTGCACGGCTCACGGCATACGCGGACATGCCGCTCGGAATGAAGGTGTAAACGCCATCGAAAAGGCTATTGCCGATATTGAGCGCATACGTAACTTCCGATTTGAACGTCGCTCAGAACTATTGGGAGATATCAAAATGACTGTAACACAAATCAATGCCGGCACACAACACAACGTTGTGCCCGATGAATGTAAATTTGTTATTGACATACGCACAACCGATGCTTACTCCAACGAGGAGACCGTAAAGATCGTGCAGCAATTACTAGAATCAGAAGCTAAAGAACGAAGCACACGCGTACATGCCTCGGCCATATACCCCGAGCATCCATTGGTGAAGGCAGCCATAGCTATCGGACGCAACAGCTTCGTGTCGCCCACGACATCAGACATGGCACTCATGCATGGCATACCATCGTTAAAGATGGGCGTAGGAGAATCGGCGCGGTCACATGGTGCAGACGAATATGTAATGGAAAGCGAAATAAAAGATGGCATTAGGCTCTACATTAAATTCTTGGAGCAACTCTTGAAATAAAATAGAAAAGGCAGCAAGTTAATTGCTGCCTTTATTCATTCTTGTACGGAATATTATCGTACTGCAATGCACTCGATCTCTACGCGAGCCTCTTTGGGGAGAGTCTTTACTGCTACTGCAGAGCGTGCGGGACATACACCCTCGAAAAACGAAGCATACACCTCATTCATCTCTGCGAAGTCAGCCATATCAGCAAGGAACACAGTGGTCTTCACCACATTATCCATAGTGAGACCAGCCTCTGCGAGGATATTTTTCATATTAGTAAGCGACTGACGGGTGAGTTCCTTAATACCACCCTCGGCGAAAGCACCAGTAGCGGGGTCAATGGGGAGTTGTCCGCTAACGAATACTATACCATTGGCCTCGATAGCTTGACTATAGGGACCGATAGCCGCAGGAGCGGCCGATGTGTTGATTTGCTTCTTCATTGTCTTTTTACTTTATATAGTTTCATTTTGCGGAGCGAAGATAGTGAAAGCTCAGCAGATGACAAAATATAGACAACTATTTCTGCACTTCATATAGAGTAAAAAATATTGTAACAACAATTCATCCACGATTCACCAAGAAACAAAACTATTTTTATTACAAGTAAACTTGTATATTCGGTCGGCTTATTATAACTTTGTAGCAAACATTAAATAACAATACTATGAAATCAGTTCTTGACAATCGCCCCGCACTTACTGCGGAGGTATACAAAGTTGCTGAAGTTGCAGGTTACCTATGGCAAAAAGGTTGGGCCGAACGCAACGGTGGAAATATCACGGTAAATATCACAGAACATATCGACGACGAGATTAATGCATTGCCTGCTATCAGCGAAGTCAAGCAAATAGGCGTTACGCTCCCCCATCTAAAGGGATGTTACTTCTACTGCAAAGGAACTAACAAACGTATGCGTGACCTTGCTCGTGACCCAATGAAGAATGGTTCTATCATCCGTATTCTCGACGATTGCGCGAGCTATGTGATTATTGCGGACGAACCCGTAATGCCTACCTCAGAACTTCCTGCTCACTTGAGCGTTCACAACTGGTTCATTGAAACAGGCAAACCATACAAAGCATCTGTGCATACGCACCCCATCGAATTGGTAGCAATGAGCCATTGTCGAAAGTTCCTTGAAAAAGATGTACTTACCAATCTATTATGGAGCATGATTCCGGAAACCAAGGCTTTCTGCCCGCGCGGACTCGCCATCACCGAGTATGCACTCCCTGGATCTAATGCTTTAGCCGAAGCGACTATCCAAGCATTGGAAGACTACGACGTAGTGATGTGGGAGAAGCATGGCATCTTTGCTGTCGACACCGACGTCATGGCTGCATTCGACCAAATTGACGTACTCAACAAGTCAGCACTCATCTATATCGCCGCCAAAAATATGGGATTCGAACCCGAAGGCATGAGTCAAGAGCAAATGAAAGAAATGTCTATCGCCTTTAATCTTCCTAAATAAAAGCAGAAGATAACTAATTAAAAAAGATGCAGCAAGGAGCTATCTTGCTGCATCTTTTTAATATATGCGAAGAAATAGAATTCCCTTAGGGCTAGCTATGAGTTCTTTGATTACCTAGGATTTCAAGATTTTCTATAATCTCCTAGGTTTTTCCTAGATCTCCCTAGGGCTACCTAGTTCCTTACTAGAGCCTCTAGATTTTCTAGATTATCTAGAATGCCTAGAATCTCTAGCAATCGTAGACATTCCTAGGCATTCCTGGTTACTCCTAGACTCTCCTATATCCTCCCTAGATTCTCCCAGTTGATCCTCCCTCGTCCTGGCATATATCCATAAACAACAAGAGGAGTCATCCTTCTGGATAACTCCTCTCATCAAAAACGGCGGCTACCTACTCTCCCACAAACGCAGTACCATCGGCGCGGTCGGGCTTAACTTCTCTGTTCGGAATGGGAAGAGGTGGAACCCCGACACTATAACCACC
>JAFZFZ010000002.1 GCA_017557005.1 Bacteroidaceae bacterium
AACTTCAAGTATACCTCCTGCACCATATCTTCGGCATCTTGAGCATTAGCAAGGTAACGCAATGCCATGCGGTGAAGCCGGGGATAGAGCGGCAGCAGCAACTGTTTGAAGTGCGATGCAGTCATCATCAATATTATTTACCAGACAACAATGTGACGTTATTATTCTCCATTGAAAAGTTGAGGTCGTCCAAACTCAATCTCCCTTTGATGTGACAAAGCACAGCATCACCATCGCCACTCACGCCTACTACCAGTTCCTTGATAGTCTCGTCCTTCATCTTGCCCCACATTCGAACAAGGTTATCGTCATCCTTCACCACAATCAATGGTTCGTAGTCATCCATCTTGAGCGTCTGCAACTTCGATGCCAAGCGATCTTGCACCTCACGAGAGCAATCGGACACCTCCAGCACCCGAATGGAACTAATAAGCTTAACAATCTGCCCCGCTTCATCATCCACAAAAAGTCCTAATAGTCTTAAGGGAAGCCAAGGCAACTCCACGCATGCAGCATTTTCTTCTCCGCGAAACTCCCTAAAGAGTTCGTTCACCGTCTGTGCATGGCATAACTGAAAACCAAGCATCATGGTCATTGCAATAATAAATCTTTTCATTTTTTAAGTGTTTTGTTTTGTGTCTTCACTTATATAGACGAGGTGAATAGAGATTATGTTACAAAAATAATGTATTTTCTTAAATTAAAGGCAAACCATCCTGTCGTAACAAATAGCAGCAATACAGACTAGGCAAACAAAAAAGAAAAATTTCCCTTTCCGCTAGCTATTATTGTAAATGCTGATTTTGATGCATATACCTAAAGAAATCATTCGTCACTAGCTAGTGACGTACGCATCGCAAGCTAGCGCTCCATACCTCGCAAGCTAGTGACGTATGCTTCACTAGCTAGTGACGCGAAATTTGTAAGGCTTGAAAACATTTTGTCGAGCCAATGAAAAATATTTATCGCCCTTGTGATAAGCAAGATATGCTTGTGCTATCATCTATCACTTGTGATTACCTCATAAAGTCCCGTAGGTAATTTCTTGCGAATGCGTTCCTTGCGCTTGCGTATGGTGGCTGTTGTTGTGTGCCCGAGGTGAGCAAGGATAGCATTGGAGTAGCCGAGATGTATACCCAAAGCGCAGATGAGTTCTTGGTCGTTGAGATCGCTGCTCTCAAGCAATGTGCGGCATGCGTCGTTGAATGCTTCGAGCAGGGTTCGCTCCATCGCACGGGTCGCCTCGTAGGAGAGATTGGGAAGTTCTCTTTCGTTGACCTGCATGGTAGCTATATCATCATATACAGATGTCTGCGCGAAGACTTTACGACCTTGGGCAAGAGCGTCGCTCAACCTCTCAGCCTTTGTGGGCGTAGGCGTGCTCCCCGTGATAGGAGTTACAGATTCGGCACGACGACGATACTTGATGATGCGATATACCACATACAACCCTACGACAAGAACTACAACAACGCCAATGATAAGGATGAATGGATTGTGTTTCCTTGCCGGGGCAATGATGTTGGTTTGCAGTTGACTCTTGAGTTGCTCCATCGTCATCGGCTCAAACACACGGCTTTCGCGTATCTTCATGTGTAGCGCTTTGTGCCGGCTGGCCGAGTCGGGCATCTCCAGACTATCGTAGATGTTCCATAATATGTGATGGCAGATGTACTCGATGGCATCGTTCGGCGTATGCGGAGCCTCTAATGCACGGTAGGCATAGTACAGCGCCGAGTCTTGAGCGCCGAAGTGCCAAAGGTCATCGGCCTTATAGGCCAAGCAGGCAGGGTAACTCTCATGCTCGGGGCCTGTCAACTCGAGATATTGGTTAAGATACTGCAGAGCCAACTCATAGTTGTGCTTCACGTATGCCTCGATCCATCGCAAGGTGAACAGGGCATCGGCACGGAGGGTGTCGTTAGCATCGCTGCGCACCACGATGTTGGCAAAGTGGTAGGTAGCCTTGTCGTACATCGCTATGCGGTGCGCGTTGTCGTCATGGTTTGTATTGTGCCCTTGTATCAAATATTCGTGTGCCACGCGTTGTTCCTCGCTAGGCGTGTAGCCCTTTTTGCTAGATGCGGTGCCACAAGCAGCGAGTAGGGATATCCCGATATTCAATAATATATATGCAGCCGTTTTCATAGCATTGTAACAGATGTTTACACTGCAAATATAGGCAATTCTCCATTCTCTGCCGAGGGAACATGCGTGAAAAAAGTGTGACAAATGTGTGACAGCATGCCCCCCGAACTGTTAAAAAACAAAAAAAACTACCACGATTTATTGTTTTTCGATAAAAGATAATTACCTTTGCATCGTTAAACGATAAAACTTTATTGAATTATGGAAACAAAACTTTCAAAACGAATGTCGGTAATTACCGGTCTTGTAATCTTTTTCGGAGTGTTGAAGGTACTGCTACTATTGGCTAAAGCTGAGAATGCAGTGGGCATTTGGAGTAATCCTTTGGGCAAATGGGACGGCGAGTGGTACACATGGAAAGTACTTATTCTCGTCGGGTATGTTATCTTTGGCCTTATAATAAATGTGCTCACCATGATGTTTATGGTCAACTCCATCAAGTCAATCAAATGCGGTGAGTTCTTCTCAAAATGTAACGCTAATATATTGTGGTGGTCAGCGCCCATCTATTTTCTATCAGGCTTATGCGTTAATAATTTCCCGATAATCTATGGAGCAACACGCTTTATTATGATCTATCCTGATACATTCTTTACCCCTCTTCTCCTTATCGGCGTTGCTATTATCTATTCGGCTGGTGTTCGCTTGAGCGAAGAGAACCGATTGACCGTGTGATGCGTTAACCCACTATATAGAACCTTATAAAACAAGCATACAATGTCAATCATCGTAAATGTAGATGTAATGCTCGCCAAGCGCAAGATGACCTCGGGCGAACTGGCCGAAAAGGTGGGTATCACCGCTGCCAACCTCTCTATCCTCAAGACGGGCAAGGCTCGTGCCATCCGCTTCTCTACGCTCGATGCCATCTGCAAGGCACTCGACTGCCAGCCAGGCGATATATTGGAGTATCGTGAGGAGGAGTAAATGAAGAATTTCAACTTATTGTCAGTATAAATTCACAGAAAAAAGCACAACAATGAAGCAAACAACTCTAACCATCATCATGCTACTATTCCTTGCCATTACAACCGTAAGGAGCAGTGCTCAGGAGGCTACCGACACTAAACCACTTGAAGAAGTTGTCGTAACAGGCAGCAAACAGAAACATAAAACCCTATCGAATAGAGGTACACGCATCCTGGGAGCCATATCCACGCTCACCCCCGACAAGGTAGGATACGAAGTGGGTTCAGCGTTCAAAGTCAAGCACCCCTTCGAGGTTGAGGAGATAGAATTCTTCATCATCTCCAATAATATAAAAGACGTAACGCTGCAGGTAACAATATACCGCGACAGTAGCTTTACAGAAGTACTCAGTCAGCCCATCTTTGTAAATATCCCCGAAGGGAATAGGCAGACAATAGTTGCCATACCTACAGAACGTACCCTACTGGAGTCAGGCGACTACATCGTAGGCATCACCTTTGCCAGCTGCGATAAAGAGACCCAGCAGCAATGGGCTCATCACGAGCAGTGGGATGGCCAGACGCGCTACCAGATGATGATGCAGCATAGTCTTCAGTTCCCCCTCTACACGAAAGCGCAACAAATAAGGAGTAATCCTGATGACACTTTCGAAAAGTGCCCAACAAACATTGGGTTGAAGGTGAGAGGAACGCTCTACCGATAAAGCGCTCACCCTCTCCCCGTAAAGACAGCAGAATCCCGAATATTGATTCTACTATTAGAATGTTTATTTCACCAGCAGCGCAAAGTTTACATCACCTGCAGCGAGGCTACGCCCTATGGTGTAGCTGGTATCGGCAAGCAGCGTGGTGTATTCTTTTGCAGAGTACCTGTTCTCACGTGGCACTGCAATGCCGAGCACAAAGCCAAGCACAGAGGCGGCCACGAGCCAATAGGGACTGATGCGGAGATGCTTTTTCTTGCTTGGACGAGGACATGGAGCTATGCGAACGGTAGCATTATCTTCTTCGCGCACTTCGTGCAGCAGGGCAAGGAGTTCGGCCGACTCCTGTTCTATTCTTTTCAGTTCGTTATCGTTCATAGGGGTATTATTTATAAGCATTCATTTGTTTCTTGATCGTAGCCAGTGCCGTGGCAAGGCGCGACTTTACAGTTCCTTCAGGACAGCCCATGATACGAGCTACCTCGGGAACGGTGAGCTCCTCATCGTAGTGGAGCAGGAAGGCATCGCGCTGCGCCTCAGGCAAAGCTTGTATGGTCTGGCGTAGCAGCTGACGCAGTTCGCGGCGTTCGATGGTCGCGTCCGTTGTGACAATAGGTTCTTCGCGCAGTGAACATTCTGTAGCATAATCTTTATGCACAGCCTCGTGGCGATAGTCGTTCTTGCAGAGGTTATAAGCCATAGCGTAGAGCCAAGTCGCAAAGGGTTGAGCAGCACGGTAGCTGGTACGATGCGCCCAAATGCGAATAAAGAGTTCCTGCACCATATCTTCGGCCTTGGCCGTATCGTAGGCGAGCATACGGAGGAAGAATCCACCCAGCCTGCGTGCATGCCTCTCGTATAGCACTTCGTAGGCCTCGTGCTCGCCCTGCCCGATGCGTAGCATCAGCTCGGCATCGGGCAAGGATTGCAGGGTGTTAGCGATTGATCTCCTCATAGTACTTCTGCTTTTCTTCGTCGGGTACATTAATCTGCTCCACGATGCGTATCATCAAGCTACGCAGTTCGTTGTATCGCGCCGTGTTACCGCTTTGCTTGTAGTGATCGAGCAGCGACTTGAAGCAAGGGATATAGTTAAAGTTAAACGGTGCTGTTGCAGCAGGATAACTCTCAGGCAGGAAACCCTCGCGCAGATAGTCGGTAAGGTATAGCTCCTCATAGTTCTTGCGCTTGATGGCCAAGTTATCGTAAGGCTTCTCGCTATAGCGCATCACAAGACCCTCGGAGTACAGTTTGTCAGTAAACTTGGGCATTTCCATATCAGCCATCGGGGTGAAGTAGATAGGGCGATCGGTATTCTTGATAAGATGATGGTACGCTACATTAATCACGTCTCCTGGTACGCCATTCAGCACATAGGTGCCATTGGTTACCAACTCTGCAAAACTTGGCAAACCCAGTTCTTTTTCCATGTATTCGCGATAGTTTGGAGCAAAAAACCAGAATGTGGTATTGAGTATAGTGACATCAGGGCGTATACCTTTACCATACTGCAGTATCAGTTTAGCGAAGGTCTGCGTGTCGCCATGGGCAAAGATGATGGCATTAGGTGCAAGGCCTATAAGCTCGTTATAAGCATAGTTGAGCAAAGCAGGCGAATAGGTTCCGCTATCGTACCAACGCTTTAGAATGCCAGCCATCAACTCCTCATCGCCCGTCTGCAGCAGATAACTCACATATGTGGAAAACATCTCCACATTGTCCGGACGCATTAGAATAGCCTTCTTCATATTGGGTGCATCAAAGACGTTCCCCTCATGATAGAATTGCATGATGTAATAGGTATAGGTGTCGGGGATAGCCTTGGCCATATCCTCTACGATAGCATCAAGCCGTTCATCAACATCGGGCATGCTCTCGCACCAACTCCTATAGCGTACTGCGCGGTAGTAGTTGCCCCATGCCTCCTCATTCTTGGGGTTCTTGTCTATCTCGGCTTTCCACAGGCGCTCTTGTGTCTTATACCAGTCGGCGCTGTGTTGTACTTTTACGGGCGTCTCCACCTTTTGAGGAACAACCTTTTCAGTTTGCGCTTGCGCTGCATCAGTCATCGATGCCAGCCCTATCATTGCCGCGAAGCAAAGGGCGAATGCGTGTCTTGTCTTCATCTTATGATTTGTGTTTGATTTTTTAGTTTTAGTTCATTTGTCCACTATAAAAACGCGTCTTTTCATAGTTGCATACACGCCACCTTGCCAATCGTTCGTTTTTTAACGTTTTTTTGTTAAATGCACGAAGGCCACCCCAACGGAGCAGCCTTCATATATATCGTACGAATAGAGTCTTTCCTCTTAATAGCAAATAGAGAAGCCCACGGTCAGCGGATATACTTCACAATTGAGAGTTGACATAGCTGAACCGCCTATCAGAGGTTCAGGACGCATCGGATTTTGGAACAAGTCGATAAGTGAAAGTTTGGCCATGAAGCCCACATTATCGTATCCCACTTGTGCCATCAGATTAACATTGAACGGGGTGAGGTCAAAGTCTTTCGTAATGCTACGTTTCTTTTTATCACCATTGATGCGACCCAACGATTTGGGCGCGAAGCGGAGCTCCACCTCAGGGCCAAAGGTGAGGAACAGCGGTTTATTATTGATATATTGCTGCAACTCCAAGTTTATGGGCAAACGGAATCCCCAGTAGCGGAACCATGTCTCGTCATATACCTTTTCGTTGCCAGGCATGTTACCGAAGCAAGTAAGTCCATTGTCGCTATAGAAATAGTTGCCGTCAGTGAGCTTGTAGCTGCTGCGGCCTATACCGAAAGCATAAGTGATACCTATCGTTCCACGCTTGTTGAACGGTATGCTATTGCCATCCGTATATATACCCCAGTCCCAACTACGACTTTGCTTCTGCCCAATACCTGCGGCAAAGTTGGGAGAGAAGCTACTATTCCCCAATCGGCTATAGCCCATGTAGAATGTCGGGTAGTGTGTTCTCATATGGCGACGGATGGTGTAGCTCTTCCTTGCCACCTTGATATTGGTATTATACTGCACCTTTCCCTCATCGTCTACTGTTTCATAATCTCGAATAACGAGTTTTTTGCCAAAACTGATTTCATTTTGTGCCATGGCATTGAAACCTGCCATAAGTGCAAGTGCGCAGAGCGCATATTTTATACATTTCATAATCTTGTGTTGTTATTTTGTGGATTGTTCACTTTTGCTCTTTGGATTCTTCATTCACCATGCCCTGAATATCCTGTAGAGTAATCTTGCCCACGATAGAGATGATGTTAAACTCGTTCGATCTATCGGTAATCAAGACAAATTCGCTAAGGTTTGTCTTCAGTTCTCTAAAAAGAATGGATACCTTTTCACCTTCATCGCGAATGGAGATTACCTCCTCGTAGCCAGTAGAAGGGATGAGTCCGCTGACATCTTCGCGCATCTTTTCAATGACGGTTTTTTCCTTGCAACTGAAGATTTGGATATTCTCCAATCCCTCGTTCATAATGCCTAGTCGCATACCGTTTACTTTCACCTCGCCGTCGTAGCTCTTCACCATCTTTAGCATACGCTTCGAGATGTATACCGTCTTCACATCTCTCCATTCGACGTATCTGTCAAAGAAAGACTGTTGGGCATTGCAAAACAAGGTGCCGAAGACCAACATCAATGTAATGATACATGCACGTCTTTTCATATTATTCGATTGTTAATGTTAAATACTCAGTTATGTTCTCCTCTATCTTTTGCGTAGTGCTCTGTACCATCGCCAGTTGCTCCGTCCCTTTGTTCAGTGCTAAGGCAAACTGCATCAAAGCATCGTGCGCTTCCATATATGCCTCCTCGGGTGTAGCACAGGTATCTTTTCTCGCAGGTTCGTAAAGGCTCCAGCTAAATGCCACCACCATAAGTACACTGGCAGCAATGCCGCTTATCCAACGCAGGCGGTACATGCGACTATGCTTCGGTCGTTCTTCCAGAGCGGCCCACTCATCAATAGCTACTGACAGGCGATCTTCAAGTCCTTCAGGAACTGGAATCTCTGCGCTTGCCTGCAATTGCATGAACAGTTCCCTCTCGCCCATCAGATGAGCGGGTACCTCTCCCTCGACGAAGAAGCGTCTCAACTCCTCCTCTTCGGCTTCGGTCGTCAGCGCCTCGTAGTAGCGCTCCAGCAGTTCATTGATTCTTTCCGTATTCATAGCTATTGATTGCATTGAATTGTTCTCGTATCTTTTTTCTCGCTCGGCTCAGCAGCACCCTGATGTTCACTGCCGTGAGTCCTGTAACTTGCTCTATCTCCTCGTAGGAGCAGTCGTCCACATCGCGCATTTTCACTAACTGTCGTTGCTGCTCGGGCAGGTCACCTATGATGCGGTGCACGATGCTTGCCTCGTCTTTCAGTTCCACTTCCCGCACGAGACTCCTTGCCTGAGGCATGTCCAGTTCCTCTATCGGGCGTTGCTCCTCTTCCATTTGCGGAGCCTTCAGCGCATCGAGGCAGAGGTTTCGGATGATAGCAACGCTGTATGCCTCCATGCTCCCAATGTCCGGCGGAAGCTCTTCACGTTTCTTCCACAGCCTCAGATAGGTTTCCTGCACCATATCCTCAGCATCCAGAGCATTCCCCATGAGACGAAATGCCACCCGATACAGTTTCTGGTGACAGGGAAGAAACCTGCGTTTGAATTCATTTGCGTCCATCACTCTCTATCCTCTTCTTTTTGCTTTTTTAATGTGCTTTCAATGGTATAGACGAGAAATCGTAAAATTTGTTACAAAAATAATGTATTTTCTTAAATCAAAGGCAAATCATCCTATCGTAACAAATAGCAGCAATACAGACTAGGCAAACAAAAAAAGAAAAATTCCCCTTTCCGCTATCTATTATTGTAATTGCTGATTTTAATGCATATAGCTAAAGAATATTTATCGCACTTGTGACAAACGGCAGCTGCTTGCATTATCATTTACCATTAGCGAGGACCTCGTACAATGTCACCGGCAATTTCTTACGGATACGTTCCTTGCGTTTACGTATAGTTGCAGCGGTGGTGGAGCCAAGGCGTGCGATGACGGTATTGGAATAACCGAGATACATGCATAAGCAGCAGATGAGATCTTGACCGTTAAGATCGCAATTATCAAGCAAGATGTGGCAAGCCCCGAAAACACTTCGTACGCGCGCGCGTACGAAGTGTCTGTATGTATGGGTTTGGATGTTCGGTATATTTTTCGTAATTTCGCGCACATTTATTAAGACTGACTCGATATGAAGAAATTTCTTTACATGCTGCTGATGCTCGTGGCATCATCGGCACACTTGGCCGCACAGCAGGAGGCGGCAACGGTGACCTCGTGGGATGGCACCAACAAGAGACTGCGCATGAGAGCCGACTCGCTCATCACCATGAGCTACACGGCACAGGAGAACGGCACACTCTACATCTATGCCAACGACCAGGACGTGAACGACAACGTGCACGTGAGCATCTGGGGCGGATGGTATCACGACGGGGCTTACGATGCCGACGCTCCGCTGCAGGAGGCTGGCTCATACGAGAATGGTGTGGGCGTGTATGGCTGGATCAAGGTGTGGGCAGGCGACGAGATACGCTTCACCCTGTCGACCCCCACGGAAACGGAGGGCGTGATGGCGATATTCACGCTGAAGAGCACATTCTTCGGCGAGGGCATCAAGGGCGACTCGTGGGAACAGCCCATCGGACTGACACTGAACACGAAGACCACGCTGCCCGTATACAAGAACTATGACGTGGACTACCTGAGCGAACTGAGCTATGCTACCTTCTGCCGATTTGTGGCACCCAGCAGCGGCGTGGCCAGCATCGTGACCGACCAGTACCTGGTGTACTACATAGAGGAGGCTTGGTATGGCAGCACGGAGAGGGAACTGAAGTATGTGGCGCAAGGCATAGCCACGGACGACCACGAGTTTGTGGTGGAGAAGGACAGTGCCTACATCGTGATACTGCCCAACGCACGCCCCGCAGAGGTGACCCTGAAGATGACGGCATCGCGCCTGGGCGAGAACTGCAAGGCTCCCATCGCCCTGAACAGCTACCCTGCCACACTGGATCTGGTGAAGGGAAACAACTACTACAAGCTGGACCTGACGGACATAGGCAGCAAGTACATGATGGAGATGAGCACCACCGACGGATGGAACGGTAGCATCACCTACATGAGCAGCTGCGACTACGAATCGGACGAGCTGCTGCCGGTAGACATCAAGGGGGCGGCACGGAAGCAGACATTGAACCTGGACCCTTTGTTTGTGGGCAATGAGCTGATAATAAACTACAACGTGACATCGCCCGCCAGCATCAAGGGGGCGGCCACACTCACTCTGCGCGAACCTGCTGAGGGCGAGTGCATGGAGAAGGCCAAAGCCATTGGGGCCGGAGAGACCACCTTTGCCGGAGCTACACGCGACCACTGGTATGTGTATACCGCCAGCAAGGATGTGGAGCTGGGCGTAGCCACCACGGGCACACTGAAGCATATGCTGTATGACCGCAGCAGCGGAAACATCATGAACGGTGAGAACCGCTACCGCCTGAGCGAGGGACTGACAGTATATATATGTGTGACCACCACCGAGGAGACGGGCACACTGACGCTGACGGAGAAGACCATTGAGGCGGGCGACTACTGTGACCTGCCCATCGTATTTGCCCTGGGCGAGGATGTGGTGATCAAGGACCGCGGCGACGACGTGATGAACTACCGCCAGTTTACGGCCGAGAAGTCGGGATTTGCCATCCTGGAGACCAACGCGAAGAACGTGATTGAGTATTACTGGAGCATCTACTTCCGCACCGAGTGTAGCGGCAAGACCATCAGCTACGTGCGCGAGGATATCACCGACGCTAAGGGCGACATCACGGCTCGCAGCTACAAGATACCCGTGACCGAGGGCACCAGCTACCTGTTTGAGGTGATGTCGTTTGCCAACGACGGCGCCGACGTGGTGTTTACCTCACGACTCGAAGAGGCGGGCGAGGGCGACATCTGTGCCACTGCCATCAACATAGCACAGCTGGGCGACACCATCGACATTGCCAACACACCCGAGAGCACCGTATGGCACAAGTACGAGGCCGACCGCACAGGATTCTACACCACCTATGCCAAGCTGGGACGCGGATCGAACCTGAAGATCAAGGTGGGCGACTGCGAGGCCGACGAGATCAACGGTGCCGACGACAGCCGATATAGCAATGCCTACATGGCGGGTTACAAGGTGGCCAAGGTGTATGTGGAGCAGGGACAGACACTCTACATCTGCACCACCATCAATGCTGACCCGGGCAACACCGACGGCAACAACTACTACATAGTGCCTACCTTTGCCGAAGCACGCCCCGGCGAACGATTTGCCGACCCCATAGCTGCTGTGCCGGGCACCGAGTATGTGCTCACCACAGGCACCGACGGATACGACACCTGGTATGTATATACCCTGCCCGCAGGCAAGGAGGTGACCATCACCATCAGCAGCACGGTGAAGAACTATAGCAGTCTGGTGTTCTACACAGATGAGAAGACATCGCTCTCGGCCTACAAGGAGGACTTCACCCAGACGGCCATCACCAACGACGAGGGTTTCACCGTGGGCAAGAGCTATCTCTTTGCCGCCGAGGAGGCTGAGCGCACCATCTACATCAAAGCTCCCGTGGCAACCGTGGCCGAACCCGTGGTGTGGCAGATAGTGGGCGACAATGCCGATGTGGAGTACATCGCTGCACCCACAACCGAGACAACTGTGATATATGACCTGCTGGGACGACGCGTGGCTGAGCCTGGCAAGGGTATCTATATCATCAACGGTAGAAAGGTTGTGATTAAGTGATGACTGAAACTAGTTTCACAAAGGAGTTTTAAGCAAACATAACGATGGCGGCAGTGAGATGATTCACTGCCGCTATTGCATACATACAGTACACTCAAAATAACAGGTAGGGGGTGAGGCGCTGGATGTCGGCCTCGGTAAACTCATCGAGGAACAGCAGCTGACGGGCCGAGCGGATGGGGCCCTCGCGCTTGCGATAATCTACAATGGCACGGGCCTGATAGAAGGTGAGGTAGGGATGCGAGCGCAACTGGGTGACCGTAAGCGCATTCACTCGAAGGGCAGGTACGGGGGACTGAGCCACCTGCACCCATTGCTCTACATCGGGAGGCAGCACCTCGAGCTCGCGCAGCTGCGACACACTGTGGTAGCCACCCAGGCGGTGGCGGTAGTCAACAATCATGCGGGCATACACGGGACCTACACCAGGGATGCGCATCAGTGCGGTAGTATCGGCCTGGTTGAGATCGATCACCTCGCCGGGCTTGAGCTTTGCCTGCATATACTCGGCATAGGGGTGCTGGCGGTGCACAGTGTCGGGGGCAGAAGGTGCCGAGGGGCGCACTGAGGGGCGCGGCTGTGTAGCAGGGCGCTGGGACGGAAGGGTGACATAGGGCTTCAGGCGGGCAAAGAGCGTATCGGGCATACCATAGATGCGGGCCAGGTCATCGGGGCGGCGAAAGGTGCCTCCGGCTCTACGGTAGCGCAGGATGTTGCGGGCTACATGGGGCGGGAGACCCACTGAAAGGAGTTCGAGCGAGTCGGCCGTATTGGGATCAAAAGCGTGAGGCTCTACCTTGACGATGGGCGATGCGGCGGTGGGGGAGGTGAACATCGCAGCCACAGAGTCGGCCGGCAGCAGAGGATCCCTGTCGGGCTGGTGCCACAAGGGCCGAGTGATGCGCAGGGTCACAACAAGGAGTATCAGCACGGAGAGCAAGATGATTGCCCGCTGATCTTGTCGGGAGAATACAAACCAATCGCGCCACATAGAGATACGATATCGTCAGGTGAAGAGATGCACAAATATAGGCGTTTCTCTGCAGTTTTGCTACAACTTCAAATGGTATTTCGTTGTTATACCCCATAAAAAACCTATTATTCGAGCAAATTAACTACTTTTGTACCCGATTTTAACACCGTAAACCATGAAGTATCTGAAGAAATACCCTCTCTCCATCATCCTCATCGGAGTGATCCTGTTCCTCTCCTTCTTCAATCCGCCCGAGACACCGCTCAACGAGATCTCAAACATCGATAAGGTGCTGCACTTCCTCATGTACTTCGGGTTCTGCAGCGTACTGTGGTTCGAGTATTTCAAAAGCCACGAGCAGGCCAAGGCATCGCGCCTCATACCCTGGGGAGTGATAGCACCCATCCTCTTCAGCGGACTCGTAGAGATCGGCCAGCAGACGCTCACCCCTACACGCGCCGCCGACTGGCTCGACTTTGCATTCAACACACTGGGATGCCTCACTGCTGCCCTCGTTGGACAACTCGTGACACGCCACCTCGCAAAGAGATATAAAGTACTGAGACAAGCGGATAGACGGTAGAGAATTCGATACAAAAACTTTGTTTTTCGGTAATATCGCAGTATCTTTGCACGACAATTTGAAACAACTGATACCGACAACAACACACAAAAGCACAACACTGAGAAGAACAAGCATTTAACCTTAATACTAATTTATTTATGAAAGTAAAACACATCTTATCATTGGCATTGGCTGCCTTGTTTGCTACAAGCATCAATGCACAGTCACTTTCACCCTCAACCAAGACTCATTGGGACAAGGGAACATTGGTAGTTGAAACTCCCGAGCGCCCCGCTGGTCAGGAGCACGTACTCGGCCTCACCGCTCCCAAGATGGAGGTAGTGCGCGTAGGCTTCGTAGGCCTTGGCATGCGCGGTCCCTGGGCTGTGATGCGTTTCGCTCATATCCCCGGCGTAGAGATCGTTGCACTTTGCGACTATGAGGAGAACCGCGCAGAGGCTTGCCAGAAGTACCTCCGCGATGCAGGTTTGATCCCCGCACAGATCTATTCAGGCGAGAAGGGCTACGAGGAGCTCTGCAAGCGCGACGACATCGACCTCGTATATGTAGCTACCGACTGGAACCACCACTTCCCCGTGGCTAAGTTCGCTATGGAGAACGGCAAGCACACCGCTATCGAGGTACCCTCTGCTATGAACCTCGAGCAGTGCTGGGAGCTCATCGACCTCTCTGAGCAGACACGTCTCCACTGCTTCATCCTCGAGAACTGCTGCTACGACTACTACGAGATGAACGCTTTGGCAATGGCTCAGGATGGCGTATTCGGTGAAATCATCCGCGCTGAGGGCGCTTATATCCACGGCCTCGAAGGCTTCTGGGATGCTTACTGGCAGGATCCCGCCGACAACGACAAGGACAACCTCCACTGGCGTATGAAGTACAACATGGAGAACCGTGGCGACGTATACGCTACTCACGGCCTTGGCCCCGTAGCACAGTGCCTCGACATTCACCGTGGCGACCGCTTCACTACCCTCATCGCTATGGACACTGAGAGCTTCGTAGGTAAGGAGTGGGTGAAGAACAAGACTGGCGAAGAGTGCAAGGAGTTCCGCAATGGCGACCACACCACTACCCTCATGCGTACCGCTAACGGTAAGGTTGTTGAGATCCAGCACAACGTAATGACTCCCCAGCCCTACAACCGTTTGTTCAAGCTCACCGGTACTAAGGGATACGCTACCAAGTATCCTACACCTGAGTATGCACTCTCTGGCGAGGCTCTCAAGGGTACCGACGCTCCTCAGATGGACAACCTCAACGCTCACGGCTTCATCAACGCTGAGCAGAAGAAGGCTCTCGAGAAGAAGTACTACCACCCCATCCTCACCAAGTACGGCGAAAAGGGTCGTCAGATGGGTCACGGCGGTATGGACTACATCATGGACGCACGTCTCGTTTACTGCCTCCAGAATGGTCTGCCCCTCGATATGGACGTATACGACATGGCTGAGTGGTGCTCACTCGCTGAGTTGGGTACTCTCTCAATGGACAACAACTGCGCAGCTGTAACATTCCCCGACTTCACACGTGGTCACTGGAACGACCAGAAGGGCTACAAGCACGCTTACGCTCCCGCTGAGGAAGAGGCTGCTGCTGAGGCTGCTGCCGAGGCTTACACCGCTGCACAGAAGGCTGCCGCTAAGGCTTGCAACCTCTGGGCTCTCTACGATGCTGTAAAGGCTGCTCCTAACGCTGCTGCTAAGGCAAAGGCTCAGAAGACCTACAACAGCGCTGTAGTAAAGGCAGAGAAGCAGATCGCTAAGGCTTTGAAGAAGTAATTCAACAAAAGAGAGACCAGTGATGGTCTCTCTCATACACAAAAGGAGGCAACGCACGTTGCCTCCTTCTTTTTATCTCATATATTCTGTACACTATAGGCCGCACAAGTCAGCACCATATAGATACTCCTATTATATATATATACTCTTACCGAACGCACTATCTATCTCATTCAATCTTATCCTATCCTCCTGCATCCTATAATATCCTATCTCATCTCATCCTATCCTGTCTCGCCCTAGTATATCCTATCTCATTCTATTATATCCTCTTTCATCCTATCCTAGAATATCCTATTGCATCCTATAATATCCTATGCTATCAGCCCCACAAGCCTCGGATTAGAAGCAGTAACCCAATCGGATGCTAAAGCTTAAAGCAATATTCTCATTCTTCGTACCGAGCACATTCCAAAGCGCAAAGCCGTGGTGATAGCCCGTCTCTGCAGGTGTACCGAAAGCATAGCCTCCGCCTACCCAACCATCCACTACAAGGCGCTTATATGTCATCTGATAGCCAGTAGTAGCCAGTAAGGCTCCCATACGTGCCGGAGTACGAAGCATCGTCTCCTGAGCATTATAATTATAGTGAGAATAGATTGCCTCAGGGCGCACATAAAATCCTTTCAGACCACCCTGGTAGTTATCACCCAGGAAGAACTTGTGCGAGTAGCGCATCGTGAAGCCAAGCGGTTTGTTCTGAAACTTATCATATCCTGCACCAATCATACTCGTACAAATCTCTGCCGACTGACGATTAGGAAGCACTCGCTCATATGAAATCTTCGTGCTACCAGTCACCCACGAAAGGAAAGTCACTTTCACCGCATTATTATATTCCTCACTGGCTACACTGCTCGTAACACTGCACAAAGCCACTACCAGCAAGCACAACCCTCTCAAAACTCGATTCTTTATCATTTCTCTACACTTTTTAATATTCAATATCCATAATAAGATCTCTCTCCGAAATCATCCGCAAAAATAGTTCTATTCCCCCAATATTCCAAGCAAAAGTCCCACACGCAATAAGATAATAGCATGCGACCTCTTAATTCATTGAGCCACCTCGGAATCCTATATTCTAAGACTCTCATAGCTCCTAGCCCCCTAGTCTTTCATAGATCTACCTAGGGCTACCTAGCTCGTTACTAGAGCCTCTAGATTTTCTAGATTATCTAGAATCTCTAGCAATTCTAGGCATTCCTAGTTCCTCCTAGACTCTCTATCCTCCCTAGATTCTCCCAGTTAATCCTCCCTCGTCCTGGCATATATCCATAAACAACAAGAGGAGTCATCCATCTGGACAACTCCTCTCATCAAAAACGGCGGCTACCTACTCTCCCACAAACGCAGTACCATCGGCGCGGTCGGGCTTAACTTCTCTGTTCGGAATGGGAAGAGGTGGAACCCCGACACTATAACCA
>JAFZFZ010000014.1 GCA_017557005.1 Bacteroidaceae bacterium
AATCTCTAAAGTGTATCTTTGCCATAGACTAAATTCAATGCCTAAAGATACAAAAACTTTAGGATATATCAAAGCCCCAGCTTGTGAAAGTAGGGGCTTTGTGAATATAACAAGAGGGTGCGTCGTTTTGACACACCCTCTTATCTATATCTACAAGTAGATATCATCTTACTACCAGAGAAAGCGACTGCAGATCTTCGGTACGCGAACTGCTTCCAACAAAAAGTTCATACTCACCCGGATAGATGCAGAGTGTATTGGTCTCGGGATTCCACCACTCCATTTCTCGGTCAGTAAGAGTGAGCACCACCTTCTCCGTTGCACCCGCTGCCACATGTACGCGACGGAAAGCACGCAGAGCCTTCACCGGTCCATCCACATCGTCCACACGGCGCATATACAACTGCACTACTTCATCACCATCCATAGCCCCCGTATTGGTCACAGGCACAGTGACAGTCAGACTCTTTCCTGCCGAGAAGGTCTTCTTAGAGAGAACAGGTGTTCCATAAGCGAATGTGGTATAGCTAAGTCCATATCCGAAGGGGAAAAGCGGAGTTTCTGTCATATAGCGATAAGTGCGTCCCTTCATATTATAGTCCTCAAAGTCGGGAAGTTGCGCCAAGCTGCTATAGAAAGTCACCGGCAGTCGACCTGCGGGATTATAATCACCGAAGAGCACATCAGCAACAGCACGACCACCAGCCTGACCTGGATACCATGCCTGCAGCAAAGCCACGCTATGCTCCACCTCAGGAATCAAAGCCACAGGCGACCCCGAGAAATTGACAAACACGACACGCTTGCCCGCCTCATGCAAAGCAGCCACCAACTCACGCTGAACTGCAGGAAGCTCTATATCCGTACGGTCACCCCCTCTGAAACCAGGAAGGTTCACACCCATCTCTTCACCCTCAAGCATAGGACTGAGTCCACCAGCGAAGACAACTATATCAGCATCTTTAACGCGCTCAACACTGCGCTTGATATCAATATCTTCCTGTATGCCTATATCAAAACTGAGCAATGCATCGGCACGCACAAACTCATAATCAATCTCTATATCATAGCGTTCGCCACGGCGGGCTTTCAGCTTATAGGTCGAATGATGTGCACCATGTGTATTGTAATACCAGCTTACCTCCTTACCATTGACACGCACACGGCCCAAACCATAAGCGTAAATATATAGGCTATATTCTCCGTTTTCAGTAGGAACGAACGTAGTACTATATGTAGCCGAGAAATCTGTCAGATTCACCCCGGGAGCAAACACCGTAGCACCTGCAGTACAATACTGAGGAGGCGTAGTCACCTGCACCGTATTTGCAGGAGCACCCTCATGCCGGGTATTGTTCCAGTAACGGGCAGTAAAGCCAGGCTTCCCCTCTGACGAACATTGGTCAAATACACTGCGCACGAGCGTACGCTCTACATGAGCACATCCTGGTTCGTAAATCAATTTATCGCCGTCAGTAAGTTTCTCACGGATGCCTTCAAGCAGTGTCACTGTATGGCGCGCTATACCATTGTAATTGCCCCACTGCATCACCGAATCATTGGCATTGGGTCCCATCACAGCTATCGTCAGCCCTCCGCGCTTGAGAGGCAGCGCATTGTCCTTATTCACCAGCAGAGTCATTGACTTGCGAGCCATATCAAGCGCCACTTCGCCATGCTCATCCGAGGCCACTACAGAGTAAGGAATCTTCGTCCACTCCACCTCAGAGGGATCGTCCATCTCTCCAAGACGAAATCTGGCCTTCAGCAAGCGACGTACCGACTCATCCAACACAGCCTCATCCAGCAGTCCTTGCTTGACACTCTCTACGATAGCCTTATAAGATGAACCGCAATCGAGGTCGGTACCATGCGCCACCGCATCGGCCGAAGCATCTACTGCCGACGTATGAGTGCGATGACCATGTGTACGATAGAAGTCCGAGATGGCACCACAGTCGGCCACCACAATACCATCGTAGCCCCACTCATTGCGCAAGATATCCAGCAACAGCTTGTCGCTACCGCAGCAAGGTTGTCCTTCGAAGCGATTGTAAGCACACATCACCTCCTCCACATTGGCCTCCTGTACCAGGGCCTTGAACTGAGGCAGATAAGTCTCCCACAAGTCGCGCGGTTCTATATTCTCGGCATTGTAAGTGTGACGGTTCCATTCGGGTCCTGAATGAACGGCAAAGTGCTTGGCGCAAGCGTGCAGTTTGTCGTATTTCTGACCAGTAGGTCCCTGAAGGCCCTTCACCACCATCACGCCCATCCGCGAAGTCAAGTAGGGGTCCTCGCCATAGGTTTCGATGCCACGTCCCCAACGAGGGTCACGGAACAGATTGACCGTAGGAGTCCACATGGTAAGTCCCTGATAACGCTCCCGTGTACCTTCTCTGACAAACTGTGCATTCTTGGCACGTGCCTCATCAGACACTACTGTATATACGCCATACACCGCATCGGTATCAAACGAAGCAGCCATACCGATAGGTTGTGGAAACACCGTTGCCAATCCGGCACGAGCCACACCATGCAGTGCCTCATTCCACCAGTTGTATTGTTTGATTCCCAAGCGCTCAACCGAGTGCGACACATCCATCGTCAACTGAGCCTTCTCCTCAAGCGTAAGAAGCTTCACCAAGCTATCGGCGCGCTGCCAAGCTATAGCCTCATAATCCACCTTCGTTTCTTGAGTACATGAGCACAAAGCCAGCAAAGACAGGGTTCCAAAAAGATGTTTTCTCATATGCATTAAACTTTTAGAGTTTGTTATAGCGCAAAAATACATAATATTCGTTTAATTATTCAAATTATGCCCAACTTTCTCATCACACAGAGGGCGAAGTAGCACAAAGCTGTTAAATAAATTTATATTTTGCCGCTTTCGTTCGTTTGTATGCATTCTTTTTTGTACCTTTACGAGATTAAAATGGCATAGTGCGTACAATTCGCCGTAAGTCATTGTAATATGCGCCATTAGGCGCCTTAGGAAAGACAACAAAAAAAATAATATAGAATGAACTACAAATGGAATTACCAACCACCCACCGAGCAAGAGGTAGCTCAGGCCGAGGCACTGTCGCAAGAGACAGGCATCAATCCTGTGCTCTGCAGGCTGCTCCTTGACCGAGGAGTCACCACGGGGGCTGAAGCCAAGCGCTTCTTCCGTCCGAGTCTGACCGAGCTGCACGACCCCTTCTTGATGGATGGCATGGATGCAGCCGTAGCGCGCCTCAACAAAGCGTTGGGACGCAAGGAGCGCATACTCGTGTATGGCGACTACGACGTAGATGGCACTACCGCCGTAGCCCTGGTATATCGTTTCTTGCAGCAGTTCACCACCAACATCGACTACTACATCCCCAACCGCTACAACGACGGGTATGGCGTATCGATCAAGGGTGTCGACTACGCCAAGGAGACTGGTGTGAAGCTTGTCATCGTGCTCGACTGCGGTGTGAAGGCTGTCAACGAGATTGCCTATGCCAAGGAGTTGGGTATCGACTTCATCGTGTGCGACCACCATGTGCAAGACGAGGTGCTGCCACCCGCCGTGGCCATCCTCAACCCCAAGCTCATCGGGTCAAACTACCCCTACCCTCACCTCTCGGGCTGCGGTGTAGGTTTCAAGCTGATGCAGGCCTTTGCCAAGGACAATGGCATCGAGTTCAGCCAGCTCATCCCCCTGCTCGACCTGGTAGCCGTGAGCATCGCTTCAGACATCGTGCCCATCATGGGCGAAAATCGCATACTCGCCTACCACGGACTGCGCCAGATCAACCATAACCCCAGCACCGGACTGCGTGCCATCATCGACGTGTGCGGACTCAAGGAGAAGGAACTCAAGATCAACGATATCATCTTCAAGATTGGTCCCCGCATCAATGCTTCGGGCCGCATCCAGACCGGCAAGGAGGCTGTTGACCTGCTCACCGAGAAGGACTATGCCAAGGCACTTGCCCTGAGCAATCAGATCAACGAGTACAACGAAGCCCGCAAGGATCTCGACAAGTCGATGACTGAGGAGGCCAACCGCATTGTAGACAACCTCGAGGGCCTGGCCGACAAGCGCTCCATCGTACTCTACAACGAGGACTGGCACCGTGGCGTCATCGGCATCGTGGCATCGCGCCTCACCGAGCTCTTCTACCGTCCCTCGGTAGTGCTCACCCGCACCAACGACATCGCCACAGGATCGGCCCGTTCGGTAGCCGACTTCGACGTATACAAAGCCATCGAGAGCTGCCGCGACCTGCTCGAGAACTTTGGCGGCCACCCCTATGCTGCAGGCTTATCGCTCAAGGTAGAGCACATCGAGGAGTTCACCCGCCGTTTCGAGGAGTACGTATCGGAGAACATACACCCCACGCAGACCGATGCCATCATCCACATCGATGAGGAGCTCTCGTTCCGCGACATCAACATGAAACTCTACAACGACCTCAAGCGCTTCGAGCCCTTCGGCCCCGACAACCTCAAGCCCATCTTCAGTACCCGCCAGGTATACGACTTTGGCACCAGCAAGGTGGTAGGCCACAACCAGGAGCACATCAAGCTCGAGCTTGTCGACAACCAGTCAAACCGCATCATGAACGGTATCGCCTTCGGCCAGAGTTCGCAAGCCCGATACATCAAGTCGAAGCAAGCGTTCGACATCTGCTACACCGTAGAGGAGAATACCCATAAGCGTGGCGAGGTGCAGCTTCTCATCGAGAGCATCAAGCCCTGCATAGAGGAGTAAGAGCACGTGGACTACAGGAGCGTTCTGAGCGAGTACTTCGGCTACGACTCGTTTCGCAGCATACAGGAGGACATCATCCGCAGCATAGGCAGCGGACGCGACACGCTCGGACTCATGCCTACGGGCGGTGGCAAGAGCATCACCTTCCAGGTGCCCGCCCTGGCACAAGAGGGAGTATGCATCGTGGTCACCCCCCTCATCGCCCTTATGAAGGACCAGGTGGCCCGCCTGCGCGAGCGTGGCATCAAGGCCACAGCCATCTACTCGGGTATGAGCCGCGACAACATCGTGGCAGCGCTGGACAACTGCATCCTGGGCGACTACAAGTTTCTCTACATATCGCCCGAGCGCCTCACCTCCGACATCTTCCTCACCAAGCTGCGCCGCATGCGCGTGAGCTTCATCACCATCGACGAGAGCCACTGCATCTCACAGTGGGGCTACGACTTCCGCCCCTCGTACCTGGCCATTGCCGACATACGCAAGCAGCTTCCCCACACCCCCATCCTTGCCCTCACGGCTACCGCCACCCCCGAGGTGGTGAAGGACATCCAGCAGCGCCTGCTGTTTGAGAAGGAGAATGTCTTCCGCATGAGCTTCGAGCGCAAGAACCTCAACTACGTGGTGCGCCACACCGAGAACAAGGACAACGAGGTACTGCACATCCTGCAGAGCGTACCGGGCTCGGCCATCATCTACGTGCGCAACCGTGACAAAACCCGTGAGATAGCCCAGCTGCTCGAGGCCAACGGCATCAGCGCCGCCTACTACCATGCCGGCATCGACACCCGCGACAAGGACAAGCGCCAGCGCCTATGGACCGAGGGCAACGTACGTGTCATGGTAGCCACCAACGCCTTCGGCATGGGTATCGACAAGCCCGATGTGCGCATGGTCATCCACTACGAGATGCCCGACTCGCCCGAGGCCTACTACCAGGAGGCTGGCCGTGCCGGCCGCGATGGCCTCACCGCCTATGCCGTGCTACTCTATACGCCCGACGACAAGCGCAAGCTCTCGCGCCGCGTGAGCGACAACTACCCCGACAAGGGGTTTATCCGCAGCATCTACGAGCGCCTGGGCTACTACTATCAGATGGCAGTGGGCGATGGCCAGGGCTGCCATTACGACTTCGACCTTGCCGAGTTTTGTCGTGCCTATCACCTACCCCTCGTGCAGACCGAGAGTGCCCTGCGCCTGCTCACCCAGGCCGGCTACATCCGCTACGAAGAGGAGGAAGAGCACACCTCGCGCCTGCGCTTCATCGTCACCCGCGACGAGCTATACCGCCGTTACGACATCAGCGACACCTCCGACCAGATCATCCGCGCCCTGCTGCGCCTCTATAGCGGCGTCTTCAGCGACTACGTCTTCATCGATGAAAAGTACCTGAGCGAGATGAGCGGCATCGACCTCGAGCCCCTCTACGAGGCATTGCTCGGACTGGGTCGCGCGCGCGTAGTACATTATATTCCACGCCGCACCTGCCCTTCGGTCACCTTCACGTGCAAGCGTGTCGACACCCACCGCATCATCATCAGCCCCGCCATCTACGAAGAGCGCAAGGCCAGCTACGCCACCCGCATCGAAGCCATGAAGGAGTACGTGCTCGCTGAGAACCAGTGCCGCAGCCGCATGCTGCTACGCTACTTTGGCGAGCGTGGTGCCGCCCCCTGCGGCAAGTGCGACAACTGCCGTAAGCACCGCAGCGCCGAACACTCGGCACTCTACTACGAGGCATACCGCGAGATGCTTGCCGAGCTCCTTGCCGACGGACAGCCCCATACCATGGACGAGGTGCGCGCCCTGCACATAGAGCCCGAGGTGCTCCCCCGCCTGCTCCAGCACCTTGTAGAACAAGAGGAGGCCACCCTTCAGGATGGCCTCATCATCGGTCGATAGTTTTATTTTAGTAGTTAAAGGGAGATATCGCTTCGCTCTTGGGGCCGACGCGGTATGAAAGCGTCGGTTGCGACGGCAGCGCGGAGTATGAGCGCTGCTTTGCGACGGCTGCCGGTTTATCGGCACCAAGGAGTGTGCTTCAGCACCATTGCTTTAGGTCTCCAGAGGAGTGTGCTTTAGCACCAATGCCAATAGTTTAGTACACCGCGTACAAGTCATTTGGCTTTTATCTCCATTTACCTCCATTTATCTCCTCACCTCCTCAAAAAACTTTTATCTTCTCATCTCCTCAAAAAGCCCCTTGCGTGCCCGCAGCTCCTGCGTACGCAGACTATCCTTGTAGTGGTTGTGCGCAGCCACCCGCTCGGGGCTGAGCGCCGCATCGCTGTTGCCCTCCCATCGGCGACACAGGTAGATGGGCTCATAGATACGTCCGATGCGATAGTTCCTGCTCACCGCGATGCCCACGGCATAGTCCTCGCCATAGCTCACATTGGGGAACCCGATGGCACGCACTACCGGAGTGTAGAAGGCACGCGGAGCTCCCAGTCCATTGATGCGCAGCGCATTGTTCATGCCATTCTCGTCGGTCCACTCCCGATGGTCAATGACACCCGGTGGCAAGGTCTCCAAGGCAAAGTTGCACAGGCGGTAGCTGCCCACCACCATGGCACAGCGCTCGCGGCGGAAGGTGTCGACGATACGCTGCAGCGTATGCTCATCGCTGTACAGGTCGTCGCTATCGAGCTGCACGGCATAGCGTCCGCACTGCGCGTGGCGCAGGGCAAGGTCCCAGCAGCCGCCTATGCCCAGGTCTGTACGCTCAGGCGTTACAATTGACATTTGACAATTGACCGTTGACAGCTGCTCCAGCAACTCCGTTGTGCCATCCGTCGAGTGGTTGTCCACCACGATGAGGTTAAAGGGGAAGTCCGTCTTCTGCATCATCACCGAAGCTATAGCATCCGCTATGGTGCGTGCGCGGTTCTTCACGGGTATGATCACCGTAGCCTCGTAAGGGAAGTCGCCCCCCGCCGTGTCCACCTCGTGCAAGGTGCGATAGTCCACGAATGCCCCCACCGCCTTGAGGTGCGTCGTACACACACGCTCCATCTCTACCTGTATCTGTCGGTTGCGCGGGTCTACATAGTCAAACTGCCGTTCGCCCGAGCTGCGCGTGTCCAGTTCGCCCTCCGTGTAGAGGTACTCGTTCACATGTGCCATGCGTCCCGTGCGGGCAATGTAGAGTCGCAGCTGATACAGCGCCGCATGCTCCACCTCGTCAGGGTTGGTTGCAAGGAACTGGCGCAAAGCCTCGGTGCTCACCACTACGAGCGGACCAAAGTCAAAGTCGTCGCGCAGGCTACCCTCCTGATACTCGTTGGTAGGCACAGCCATCTCGGTGCCCTGCCTCACCACACGGTAGTGGCTATATGTCCATTGGGAATGGCTATCGGTGGCCACAGCCAGCAGTCGTTCCGTAGCGCGGTAGTTGAGTGTGAGCGCTCCCGCATGGGTATATATCAGCAGGTAGTCGGTGGTGCACTGTGCAGCCATCGTCCTCAGCGCACGAGTGCTCATGTTGCGCTCCATGGGGATGAACGGAGCGTCGGCGAGGGAGCTGCCTCCGTCGTCGAAGGTATACACCTGTGCCACCACGGGGCACGCAGTCAATGTATGGGTCAACGCCTCGGCACAGCAGCCGGGCACGAAGCAATCTATCTTCTGGGTCATAGTTCTTATCTTACGGATGTGAATTGTTTGTGCGAATGTACGAATAAAAATGTGAATTAGGAAAAGTGTAAATTAAAAATTGGACGTTCGATCCCAAAAGCAGAGCGAAACAACCCTCCACATTCTTGTATTTCGATTAATAAATGTTAAAATCATCGCAAAATTGAAAGTTTTCAATATCTAGATTCTTCGATTTAGTTTCATTTACACTTACTTTGCTAATACAATAAGGCAGAGAGCCTCGGGTAATAACAAAAACAAACTATGCTATGCCGAAAAAAGACAATACGCTGACCAAAGTCGAGTTTCAAATCATGTCTATCCTTTGGGACATCAATCACTCGGCTTGCGCATGGGATATCCTCGAACGCTACGAAGAGCCCAAGCCAGCCTACACCACCATCGCTACCTACATGAAGATCCTCTACGAGAAGGGCTATGTAGACTATTTCAAGAACAAGGGCGAGGGCAAGACTCATATGTACGTTGCCAAAGTGACACGCGCCGAGTATGCACGCCAAACTATGCAAGAGGCCAAGAAGAACCTCTTTGGCGGCAGCCTCAAGAGTTTGCTCTGCTTCTTCGTCAAGGAGGAGAACCTCACGATAGAGGAAATCAAAGAATTGTTGGACTTGATAGCAAAGGAGGACTAACCTATGTGGAACGATCTATTTGCTTATGCAGTGAAGTCTGCTATTGTGCTCACACTACTCTATGTACCCTACACGCTGCTGTTGCGCAAGGAGCGCTTCTTCCGCCAGAATCGCTTCACCCTGCTCGCCATCATGGTGCTCTCGCTGGTGTTGCCCTTCTGCGACTTCCATGCCCTCTACCCAGGCGAGTTGCTACCCTCGTCACCTACAGCGCCTGCAGTAGAAGTAGACATGCCCGCCGCAATTCGTATCACCGCCCCCATGGGACCTATGAGCACCACCGAGGTGAACGACCAGCCTTTCCGCCTCCTCCCTTGGCTATGCTACCTATATATTATAGGTGCACTCATCGTGCTCGCCATCCGCCTATGGCAATTTACCCGCATGCACCGTCTCATACGCAAAGGCTGCTTGTGGAGCGACATTGAGGATGGCATCACCATCCACTGCCATGCTGACGATGTTGCTCCCTGCAGTTGGATGCGCCATATCGTCATCAGCGAGCACGACTACCGCCACCATCGCCACGAGATACTGCTCCACGAGCGCGGCCACGTGCTACGCCACCACTCTTGGGACATCCTGCTACTCATGCTCGTGCAAACCATCCAGTGGTACAATCCCTTTGCCTACATGCTCGGCGCCAGCCTACGCGACGTACACGAATACGAAGCCGACGACTACGTCTTGCGCCAAGGCGTCACCGCCAACGAATACCAAACACTGTTGCTTAAGACGGCTATAAGTGGCGGTAAGTATACTTTTGCGAACAACTTCAATTGTCACACCCTGAAGAGCCGTATCATTATGATGAAAAACAAAGTAGTCAGTCCGTGGAAACGTACGAAGATACTCATCGTCCTCCCAGCACTAATCGTAGCAGCAGCTATCATCGCCTACATCACACCCACCGAGCAGCCCTATCCCATACGAATAGGCAAGTACGATGTGAAGGAGTATAACATTAGCGACTTTGGCAAATATCCTGCGGTGAAAATTATCGGATTTTCGAAAGGGATATCCTCTACAAAGCATCAAGACATCACCAACCAAGGCGTCTCAGTCTCTCACGCCGTCGAGACTTTCCTTCGTGGTGGCGCCGAACGAGCATCGCTTTTGGCTGGATTCTGCTTGACAGAAGAAGACATTGACTCTGTGCGCATCTACTTCCCAGGTGAATCAGACCTCTGCGGCAATATCGGCGACAATGGCATATTGGCCATCTATCTGAAGAGATATGTCAAAGGACTTCGCAACTATAAGAAAGAAAAACTCGAAGTGGTAGGAGTAGAATCTCCTTATGGTTGTAATGGAGACTATTTTTACAACCCCACGCGCAACGACTCTCATATCTACATGGGATATTATTACACGGCAAGCCAATTGGATTCTATCTTTGGGCGGAGGACAGAAACGATACCGGGTGATAGAGAAATATCATATCGGTATGGTCACGAGGGTGTACTGATTACGATGACTCCTGCCGATGATATGGGATTATTCTCCATTATTACCATAGGTGACAAATATAGATTCTGCATAGATGGAGTAGAAATGCAAGTCGGCGATAATATCAATAGGATTAATTGGAATGCGTTCGACAAGTACAAAGAAAAAGTTTTTGAAGACGGAACCGTACGAAGATGGTATAGACATCCTATATCGAATGACCTATTGGTCGTGAAGCACAAAAACGACTTGATAACTGAAATCCGATTCGACTTGGATTTACCATAACAAGACACTCATCACCCGTATTCTATAGCTTCAAAAGTTTTTCTACCTGCAGGCAGAAGAGTTTCTGACTGCAAATAGAAACATTTCTCCCTGCAGGCAGAAAGTCTTCTAGCTGCAGGGAGAAAGAAATAAAGACAAGTAGAGAAGAAAAACTCATCGTTTTTCTCGCATCAAACAGCCATTCGGTTCCTTCCCGTTGCTCCAGAACCCTCATCTATCGATTGGGGGCAATGGGCCGCGCCATGAGTGGGCACGTTCCCCAAAGGAGCATAGCTGCAATGGATAGGAAGATATTAACAGTTCTTTTTATTGACAGGTAAAGTATAGTGCAAAGATAGAATTATTTATATAGCTTAAGATCCTTATATTATAAATCTTTGACATAAATCTTCAGGTTACTTAGTGCGGCAAACCGCAAAAAAGCTGGACCAAGTTTCGTGTTTTCGCTCATTTATTTGTAACTTCGCAGCAGTTAGCAATAACTTGTAGTACCAAGAAACACACACGAATACCATGATGAACCGCAAATTTATCTATTTCATCTGTATGGTGAGCGCTATGGGCGGACTGCTCTTTGGCTACGACTGGGTAGTGATAGGTGGCGCTAAACCTTTCTACGAACTGTATTTCGGAATCAGCAACTCGCCCCTGATGCAGGGCGTGGCCATGACCACGGCACTCATCGGTTGCCTGGCGGGCGCTACGCTGGCAGGCATGCTGGCCGACCGCTATGGCCGCAAACCGCTGCTGATTATCGCAGCACTGTTCTTCACCGTATCGGCCGTGGCTACGGGATGGTTCGACGACTTCACCCTCTTCAACATAGCCCGCTTCGTGGGCGGCATAGGCATCGGCATTGCTTCGGCACTCTCGCCCATGTACATCGCCGAGATATCGCCTACGGCCATACGTGGCAAACTGGTGTCGCTCAACCAGATGACCATCGTGCTGGGTATACTGGGTGCACAAATAGCCAACTGGCTCATTGCCGAGGAGGTGCCCGCGGGGTTTGGCAACGCAGAGATATTGGCTTCGTGGAACGGACAGATGGGCTGGCGATGGATGTTCTGGGCCGAGGCGGTACCGGCAACGCTATTCCTGCTGCTGGCATTCTGCATCCCCGAGAGTCCGCGCTGGCAGATGCTGCGTGGCTACCACACACAGGCCGAGGCTACACTGACGCACATCGGTGGCAAGGAGTATGCACGGGGAGAGATGGAGGCGATACGCCAATCGGTAGATGCGGATGCTGCAACCGAAAAGGCGAGCCTTGCGACGCTCTTCACACGCAAGTATGCGGGGGTGCTCACGCTGGGTCTCGTGATAGCGGTATTCCAGCAATGGTGCGGCACGAACGTGATATTCAACTATGCACAGGAGATATTCTCGGCTGCAGGCTATAGTGTGGGCGACGTGCTGTTCAACATCGTCATCACGGGCATAGCCAATGTCATCTTCACTGTGGTGGCACTCTTCACCATCGACCGCTGGGGCCGCCGCTCGCTGATGCTGTTCGGTGCAGGCAGTCTGGCCGTCATCTACCTCATACTGGGCACATGCTACCATCTGCACGTTACGGGCTTCGGCATGGTGGTGCTGGTGGTGCTGGCCATCTCGGCGTATGCCATGACCTTGGGCCCTGTGACGTGGGTACTGCTGGCCGAACTATTCCCCAACCGGGTGCGTGGCGTGGCGATGGCTACGTGTACCTTTGCATTGTGGGTAGGATGCTGCACGCTCACCTTCTTCTTCCCGCCCATGAATGCGGCACTGGGCAGTAGCGGCTCGTTCTGGATATACAGTGCCATCTGCGCTGCAGGCTTCCTGTACTTCGTGCGCCGTTGCCCCGAGACCAAGGGCAAGAGCCTGGAGGAGCTGGAGAAGAGTCTGCTGAAGGAGTAGACCGAAGATGAGCAATACCAATAACCCTCTACTATAGGATTATATGAAACGACGATTGATATCTTTAGCCATGATGGCCCTGATGGGGACTGCGCTCATGGCTGCCGACAAGCAAGAGAAGAGCATCCCCGAGGTGACGTGGGACAAGTATAGCCTCATCGTCGATGGCAAGCGACAGGCTGCCGTGATGGGCGAAGTGCACTATAGCCGCATCCCTGCCAACGAATGGCAGCAGGAGGTGCGCAAGATGAAGGAGGGTGGCATCACAATCATTGCCACCTACATATTCTGGAATCATATCGAGGAGCAGCAGGGCATCTTCGACTGGTCGGGTCAGCGCAACCTGCGCCGCTTCGTGGAGATATGCGGTGAGGAGGGTCTGCCCGTGATACTGCGCATGGGGCCCTACTGCCATGGCGAGGCACGCTGCGGTGGCATCCCCGACTGGGTGGTGGCATCGGGATGCAAGCTGCGCAGCATGGACAAGCGGTTTCTGGGATACGTGGAGGCACTCTACCGACAGATATATACACAGGCACAGGGCTTGCTGTGGAAGGAGGGCGGACCCATCATCGCCTGCCAGTTTGACAACGAATACCGCGGCTCGGGCGACTACCTGATGGCACTGAAGGGTATAGCTACGAAGATTGGCTTCGACCTCCCCTTCTACACCCGCACCGGATGGCCCGAGCTGAGCAAGCCTACTCCCTTCGGAGCTATGATACCTCTCTATGGCGACTATGCCGACGGATTCTGGGATCGCACAACGGCGGAGGGTGCGGGCAACTACTGGAAGGCGTTCCACTTCAAGAGCTTCCGCAGCAGCACGGCTATCGCCAGCGAACAGTTGAAAGATCAGAAGGAGAAACTCACCGAGGGAGATGAACTGTACCCCTACTTTACGTGCGAACTGGGTGGCGGCATGATGACCTCGTACCACCGCCGCGTATACCTATACCCCGAGGATGCCTATGCCATGGCAGTGGTGAAGCTGGGCTCTGGATCGAACCTCTTGGGATACTACATGTACCACGGAGGCACTAACCCCGAAGGCAAGCTCACCAATCTGAACGAGGAGCAGCGCACACCCTCGACCAATCACAATGACCTGCCGGTGAAGACCTACGACTTCCAGGCTCCGCTGGGTGAGTTCGGACAACGCAACCCGCACTACTACTCTCTGCGCACGCTGCACCTGTTCATGGCCCACTTCGGCGAGCAGTTGGCTCCAATGGATGCCTACTTCCCACAGACACATGAGCCTGCAGCCAAGGGCGAGGATGGATATCTGCGTTGGGCCTACCGCGAAAAGGAGGGTAGCGGATTTGTGTTCATCAACAACTACGAGCGATTCTACAAGCTGACCGACAAGGCAGACGTACGCTTCACCGTGGGCTCTACCTGTTTCCCGCGAAAACCCATCACCATCCCTTCGGGAACGATGGCTATCCTACCCTACAATCTGAAGGTGGCAGGCTACAACATCGACTATGCCACCACACAGCCTGTGGCGATGCGCAGCGGAGACGGCACTACTCAACTCTACCTGATGGCACTGGATGGCATAAAGCCCGAGGTATCGATCGACGGCAAGGTGCGCAGCAACCTTAAAGCGCTGGGCACTGCACGACCTGCCATGAAGCTACAGGGACTCGACATCTACCTGCTCGGCAAAGCAGAGGCTGGCCGACTCTTCCTTCCCGCTGAGGCCGTGAAGGAGGCTCGTATCTTGACCGAATGTGCTATAGAGAAGAAACAGTCCTACAGCGTGTTGCGCACCATCACCATGGGCGCACAAAAGGTTGCTGAGGGACCCATAGATGCCGACTTTGAGGCGGCATCCGTATACACCATCGCCATACCCGAGGGGGTGGACCGAAGCAATGCGCTGCTCGACATCAAGTACTTGGGCGATGTGGCCCGACTCTATGTCGACGGAAAGTTCATAGATGACAACTTCTGGAACGGACGACATTTCCAATATGCCCTATGGCGATTGCCGGCCGACTGCCACGAGGTGGAACTGCGCATACTCCCTCTGCAGAAGAAGATGCCCGTATATTTCCCCTCAGCATTCAAGAGTGAGGTAGAAGAGGGTGTCCGCATCGGTGAGCGAGTGGATAGAGTGACTATTATAGAACGCCAATAAGAAGACACAGCATGGTAAAAGCTTGGAGAGAGGCGGTAACTATCCCTACCTATGAGGTAGGCACGCCGGAGAAGAACCCCATATTCTTGGAGAAACGCGTTTATCAAGGCTCAAGTGGTGTGGTATATCCCTACCCCGTGATAGAGAGCATTGCCGACGAACGTACCGACAAGGAGTATAATGCCATATACCTGGAAAACGAATACATCAAGGTGATGCTGCTGCCCGAACTGGGTGGACGTGTACAGATGGCTTACGATAAGGTAAAGGAGCGCCACTTCGTGTACTACAACCATGTGGTGAAGCCTGCACTCGTGGGCTTGGCAGGACCCTGGATAAGCGGCGGCATCGAGTTCAACTGGCCTCAGCACCATCGTCCTTCGACCTATATGCCCGTGGATGCAACAATTGAGGAGCACCCCGACGGCAGCGTCACCGTATGGATAAATGAGATGGAACGCATGTTCCACCAAAAGGGTATGGCTGGATTCACCCTGCGCCCGGGATGTGCCTATCTCGAGATACAGGGCCGACTGAGCAACCGCACACCCCTACCGCAGACCTTCCTCTGGTGGGCCAACCCTGCCGTAGAGGTAGGCGACCACTACCAAAGCGTGTTTCCGCCCGATGTGAATGCGGTGTTTGACCATGGCAAGCGAGCCGTATCATCGTTCCCCATCGCCACGGGCACTTACTACAAGATGGACTACTCCACCGGTGTGGACATATCGAACTACAAAAACATACCCGTGCCCACCTCATACATGGCCGTGAACTCAAAATATGACTTTGAGGGCGGCTATGAGAACGATACCCACGGAGGCATGCTCCACGTAGCAAGCCACCACTACAGCCCAGGAAAAAAGCAGTGGACATGGGGCAATGGCGACTTTGGCCGTGCATGGGACCGCTGCCTTACCGACAACGACTACGAGGGAGCACCCGGTGTATTTCGCCCCTACATAGAGTTGATGGCAGGCGTGTATACCGAGAACCAGCCCGACTTTACTTGGCTGATGCCCTACGAAGAGAAGCAGTTTACCCAATACTTCATGCCATACCGCGAGCTGGGCATCGTGAAGCAGGCCACCAAGGACCTGGTGATGAACATCCACGAGGAGGGTCGCTTACAGGTGTATGCCACATCGGAGCAGGCATTGGAGATTACCGTATGCACACACCAAGGAGAAGAGCTGCTGAAAAAGAGAGTCACCCTATCACCCAAGGTGCTGTTCGATGAGGATATCGACCTCAAGGGCCATAGCATCAAGGAACTGACAGTGGTTATCACCCGCACCGAAGGCACTGGAGCCGAGAACCGCACACGTACCTTGCTCACCTGGCATGCCGAGCCTGATGATATACGCCCCATCCCCGATGCAGCCGAAGCGGCCCTCACACCGCAAGAGACCAAGACCATCGACCAACTTTACCTGACGGGGCTACACCTGGAACAGTACCGCCACGCCACATGGTCGGCACTCGACTACTACGAAGAGGCACTGCGCCGCGACCCCATGGACTACCGCTGCAACAACCAGATAGGTCTGTGGTATCTGCGCCGAGGACGTTTCGACAAGGCTGAACCCTACTTGCGCACGGCTGTGCGCGTATTGCAGAAGCGCAACCCCAACCCCTATGATGGGGAGCCTATCTATAACCTCGCACTATGCCTCAAGTACCAGTACCGCAGATACGAAGCGCACGAACTTTTCTGGAAGGCTTCGTGGAACAAGGCTTGGGCCGATGCGGCCTACTTTGAGGCGGCATGCATCAGCACTGCCATGCACCAATTTGAGGAGGCACTCGATGAGGTCGACCGTGCACTCATCAGCAACACACACAACCACAAGGCGCGCGCGCTGAAGGCGGCAATCTTACGCAAATTGGCACGCAAGGAAGAGGCGCTGACATGGATAAAGGAGTCGTACATGATAGACCCGTTCAACTACGGCTGCATGATGGAGGAATATCTGCTCAGCGGTAGCGAAGCACCGTTGCAGCACCTTATGGAGCTGATGCATGGTAACGTATACAACTATCATGAACTGGCGCTCGACTATGCACAGGCAGGACTGAACGACGAAGCCATACAGGTGTTGACGCTCCCTGCCATGGCCGAGAACTTAGCACAGGCATCACCCCTCACCTCTTATTACATCGGACACTCCTTGATAGCACAAGGCAAGATAGAAGAGGCCATCGCACACTTCGAAAAAGCTGAATCCGCAAAGGGAAGCTACTGCTTCCCCAATCGTTTGGAGGATGTGCAGGCGCTTACCATCGCACTGAAGTGTATGCCTCAGGGAGCACGCGCGCCCTACTACCTCGGTTGCCTCTACTACGACAAGCGCCAATACGACCTCGCCAAGAGGTATTGGGAGTTATCGGCACAGCGCGATCCCAGCTACCCTACCGTATGGAGAAACCTCGCGCTATACTACTACAACAAGGAGAACAACAGTGACAAGGCGTTAGAATGCATGGAACGTGCCTTCCAACTCGATGAGAGCGATAGCCGTGTGTTTATGGAGTTGGACCAACTCTATAAGCGACTGCAAGTTCCGCATACCGAGCGCCTGAAACGCTTCGAGGCGTACGCACACCTTATCGCACAGCGCGATGACCTTATCCTAGAGCAGGCTACCCTGCTCAACCAAACAGGAAGTTACGAGCAGGCTGCTACACTCATCGATAGCCACATCTTCCACCCATGGGAGGGAGGCGAAGGCAAGGTGCCGGCACAGTATCATTATGCCCGAGTGGAGCAGGCAAAAGTGCTCTTGCAAACCGCAATGAAGAACAAGGAAGAGGGCAGCATACAGCATGCGATGCATCTGCTCTCGGAATGTCTGCACTATCCTCACCATTTGGGGGAAGGCAAACTGCAGGGTGCACAGGACAACGACTTCCATTACTACCTCGGACTGGCCTACGAGCTATTGGGACAGGGAGACAAGGCACGCAAGCATTGGCAACTCGGCACCGTAGGACCTACCGAGCCTGCTGCCGCCATGTACTACAACGACGCTAAGCCCGACAAGATTTTCTATGCGGCGCTTTGCTATCGCCAATTGGGAAATGAAGATAAGGCCAAGGGACTTTTCTATAAGCTCATCAACTATGGCAAGCAGCATATCTTCGATGTGGTCACCATGGACTACTTTGCAGTGTCATTACCCGACCTTCTCGTGTGGGATGCTGATCTAAATCAGAAGAACCGCATTCACTGTCTCTACATGCTTGCCTTGGGCTATGCTGGTATGGGCGATCGCGAGCAAGCCATGCACTATCTGAACGAGGCAGCCCGATTGGACATCAACCATGATGGTATCAACAGCACCTATAGTTTCTTGACAATGTTCTAAGGGCATCTGCTACTTCACCTAAATAGACATACCCGACAATTACGCTTTGTATTGTCGGGTATGCACATTCTAACAAGCCTTAAATCAGGCCACAAGGCGCGTGATCCATATCCACAGCGGGGCGGTGAGTACAAACATGAAGATGCTGAAGGCCAGAGTGGAGGTACCGGTGCGCACATACTGCTGGTAGCGGCTGCCGATGATGATACCCGAGAAGGCGGGAGGAAGGGCACCGGCAAGCACCATCATCTGTAGCTTCGTGGGATCCATCTTGAAGATAAGGCCCACGATGAGCAGCACGGCAGGCATCAGGAGAAGCTTGAAGCAGGTGTTGTAGATGACCTCCTTGTCGAGCTGGAACTTCATGCCCGAGAGGGTGAGGCCTGCAGCAAACACGGCAACACCGGAGTTGGCCTTGGCGATGAGTTCGAAGTTGGGGTCGAGGATTGCGGGGAACTTGATGCCACACAACACGAGTATCACAGCCAGGATAGGTGCCCAGCAGACGGGTGCCTTCAGGGCATCGAGCACAGGGTTGCCCTTCTTAGGCGCAGCGCCATTGGTCGTAGCCGTAGCAGCCTGTCCAGCATTGAGCAGGGCCATACCGATGGGGATGCTCACGGCATTGACCACAATGGAGACAATGGCCACGACAAGACCCGTAGCTGCAGTGCTGCCATAGATGGGCTCGAGCACCGCAAAGCCGAGGAAGCCGATGGTGGGTGAACCGGTGATGAGGGCGCTCACGGCAGCTTCGCTCTTGGAGTGCTTGAAGAACTTGTACGTGGAGAGGTACGACAAGAGGAACAGACCCACGAGGATGACAAGGCTGATGATGAGGAGCTTGCCATCGTCGAACAGCATCTTGCGGTCGGCCTTGACGATAGAGACAAACAAGGCTGCCGGCAAGGCATAGGTGAGCACGAGCTTGTTGAATATCTGTGCATTGGCAGCAGTGAACACACCGCGCTTACCTGCCGCATATCCCAACGCCATGATGACGAAGATGGGAAGGATGTCTTTGATGAGGATGTCGAACATAATAGTAGGGGCCCCCTCTAACTCCCCCAAGGGGGAGAAGTCCAATACCTTGAGGAAGTTAGATGTAGGGATGTTTTAAGGGTTAGTTATTGCTATGCTTTCTGAGTCACCCCTCCTTGGAGGGGCTGGGGGGAGGCCACACTTTTCGGATTCAAGTTCCCGATATGCCCACTCTCGGTACCTACGGCAGGGTCGATGATGCAGTTAATCAGCGAGGGCTTCTTCGAAGCGAGCGCAGCGGTGAGGGCGGTGCGCACCTCATCGGGGGTGGTCACGTGGTAGGCCACGCCGCCAAAGGCCTCCATCATCTTGTCGTAGCGTGCATCAGGGGTGAGCGTGGTGGGCGATGGATCGGGGTCGCCGCCGAGGTTGGGGTCGTTGCCACGGTAGATGCCACCATTGTTCAGCACCACGATGGTGATGGGCAGGCGATAACGGCAGATGGTCTCCACCTCCATGCCACTGAAGCCGAAGGCGCTGTCGCCCTCGATGGCGATGACCTGCTTGCCACTGGTGACAGCAGCTGCGATGGCATAACCCATGCCGATGCCCATGACACCCCAGGTACCGGTGTCGAGGCGCAGACGCGGATGATACATGCTGATGACGTTGCGCGTGTCGTCAAGGGCGTTGGCACCCTCGTTCACGACGTAGATGTCGCGGTAGTCCTGCATCACATCGCTCACCGCCTTGAGGGCATTGAAGTAGTTCATGGGCGAGGTAGGTGTAGTGAGCTTGGCCTGCATCTTCACGGCGTTGGTCTGCTTCACGGCGTCAATAGCGTCGCGCCACTCCTTGGGACACTGGATGGCGAAGTTGTCCATCTTGGCTATCAGCACGTCGAGCGACGACTCGATGTCGCCCACCACGGGCGCTGCGATGGGACGGTTGCTGTCCATCTCCTCGGGCTCGATGTCGAGCTGGATGAACTGCACGGAGGGGTTCCACTTCTTGCCCTTGCCATGGGTGAGCAGCCAGTTGAGGCGGGCACCGATGAGCATCACCACATCGGCCTGTCCGAGCACGAGGCTACGCGCCGAGGCGGCACATTGGGGATGGTCGTCGGGAAGCAGACCCTTGGCCATCGACATGGGAAGGAAGGGGATGCCCGTCTTCTCCACGAAGGTGCGCACCTGCTCGTCGGCCTGCGCGTAGGCGGCTCCCTTACCGAGGATGATAAGAGGTTTCTTTGCCGAAGAAAGGAGCTTCAAGGCACGCTTCACCGAGCCCGAGCAAGGATACTGCTTGGGAGCAGGGTCTACGGGAACGAAGAGGGAGTCGGCAGCCGCCTGGGCATCCATCGAGGTACTGAGCATGGCTGTGGTGATGTCGAGATACACGCCACCGGGACGGCCCGACATGGCGGTGCGTATGGCACGTGCCACGCCCACGGCGATGTCTTCGGGGCGATTGATACGATAGGCTGCCTTGGCAAAGGGCTTGGCCACGTTCATCTGGTCGAGGCCCTCGTAGTCGCCCTGCGCAAGGTCGATGATGTTGCGGTCGCTGGAGCCGCTAATCTGTATCATGGGGAAGCCGTTGGTGGTGGCAGCCGCCAAGGCGGTGAGACCATTCAGGAAGCCTGGGGCCGACACGGTGAGGCAGATACCCGGCTTCTTGGTGAGATAGCCACTGATGGCTGCAGCATTGCCAGCCGACTGCTCGTGGCGGAACCCGATGTAGCGGATGCCCACTTCCTGAGCATGACGGGCAAGGTCGGTGACGGGGATACCCACGACACCATAGATCGTGTCCACACCATTACGTTTGAGTGCATCTACCATGAGGTGCATGCCATCGGTAAGGGTGGTGTTGGGATTGTCTGTTATATAGTTCATAAGGAAATGAAGCCTCCCCTAACCCCTCCCAAGGAGGGGAACTCCAAACCTCGCAGAAGGGTTAGAGGAAATGAGTATTAAAGATTATTAATTTCGTTGTTGACTGAGTCACCCCTCCTATGGGAGGGGATGGGGGAGGCCGCTACACAACTTTCTTATTGCGCAACGCCGCAATCTCCTCGGTTGTGTAGCCTATCTCGCGGAGCACCTCGTCGGTATGTTGGCCGAGGGCAGGAGCGGGCTTCACCTCGGGCTTGTAGCTCGAGAACTTGGGAGGACAACCGATGGTGAGGAACTTGCCACGTCCGGGCTGATCCACCTCCACGATGGTGCCACACTTGCGCAGCGACTCATCTTCTGCAATCTCCTTCATCGTGAGCACGGGGCCGCAGGGCACGCCAGCCTTGCCGAGCGTCTCTACAATCTCCATCTTTTCACGAGTGATGGTGTATGCCTCTACGGCGGCATATATCTCCTCTTTGATCTTGTTGCGCGCCTCGGGCGTATTGTACTTGGGATCAGTAGCCCACTCGGGGTGACCGATGGCCGTAGCAGCAGCGGCAAAGGGTTTCTCCTCGTTCTGCAACACGATGTAGACGAAGGCACCAGAGTCGGTCTCCCAGCCCTTGCAGCGGTAACACCATCCCATCACCTGTCCGCCCTCGACATTACCGCCACGGGGCACTGTGTTGCCAAAGGTACCGTTGGGGTATTGGGGGAAGTGCTTGAGCACGCCCGTATGCTCGAGGATGAGCTGGTCGCGCAGCTTCACGCGGCAGAGGTTGATGACAGCATCTTGCATCGACTGCTCCACGAAGCAACCCTCGCCCGTCTTCTCACGCTGCATGAGGGCAGCCAAGAGTCCGATGAGCAGGTGCATACCGGTGTTGCTATCGCCCAAGGCAGCACCCGACTGCGTGGGGATGTTATAATCGCCCTTCCACCAACCCGTAGTGGCAGCCGCACCACCCGCACACTGTGCCACAGGCTCGAAGGCCTTGACCGAGGCGAAGGGCGAGTCGTCATTGAATCCCTTGATGGTGCCATAGATGACACGCGGATTGATCTTGTGCACCTCCTCCCACGAGAAGCCCAGCTTGGCCACGGCTCCGGGGTGCAGGTTCTCCACAAAGATGTCGGCCGTTTCGAGCAGCTTGGTCAAAATCTCCTTACCCTCGGGCGTCTTCATATTCAGTTCGATAGAGCGTTTGTTGCAGTTGAGCTGCAGGTAGTAGAGGCTATCCATATCGGGATAGTCGAGCAGTTCGGTGCGCGTAGGGTCGCCCAGTCCCACACGCTCAATCTTTACCACATCGGCGCCGAGCCACGCCAACATCTGTGTACATGAGGGACCCGACTGTACTTGGGTCCAGTCAATGACCTTGATACCTTGCAATGGTGCTGTCATATCAGTAATCTCCTTGTTGTTTTAGTTAGACATAAATGAATTACACTGCCTCAACAACAACCCTTTGTCCAAGATGTTCTCACCAAGCACTCTTTTGACACGAATACAACATTGGTCACCACAAATTAACAATCGGCTTCGCATGGGAACTTACGCAAGAGTCCGCTCATGCATAAATACCGAATACATAATGCATATAAACCCATATTCGATAAGAAATATGCAGCATTCATGAATACAAAAAGTATAAATAAGCAAATTCTTGCCCTCAACGATGAATAATATTCGAAAAAAAACATTGTGCGTATCTCTTTTTTATGTAATTTTGCATCCTCTTATTTAATATAGGTAAAGTTTAACGGTTAAAGATTATTTTAAGCTAACATTTTTCCCATTATGGAAACCAACAATATAGTAGTGAAATATGCCAACGCCTCGCATGCAGTGTATGCCGAGCACATCTGCCAACTGATTTATGAGTCGGCCCTACAGCGCGGCACTGGTATCGCCAAGCGTTCGCCCGAGTATGTGGCCGAGAAGATCAATGGCGGTAAGGCTGTGGTAGCACTTGATGGCGACAAACTCATCGGATTCAGCTACATCGAGAGCTGGAGCCACGGTGACTTCGTAGCTACATCAGGTCTCATCGTCGACCCCGAGTATCGTCGTCTCGGACTGGCCAGCCGCATCAAGAAGAAAACCTTTGAGTTGGCTCGCGAGCGTTTCCCCTACGCAAAGCTGTTCAGTATCACCACCTCACTGCCCGTGATGAAGCTCAACACCGCACTGGGCTACGTACCCGTGACACTCACCGAGCTCACACAGGACGATGAATTCTGGAAGGGCTGCGAGGGCTGCAAGAACTACGACATCCTGCAGCGCAACAACCGCACCCGCTGCCTCTGCACAGGTATGCTCTTCGACCCCAAGGCTACACCCGTCGATCCCGATGAGGAGATACCCACCATGTCGAAGTGGCAAAACCGTCTGCGCAAGATGCTGCATCTGAAGAATAAGAAGAAATAATCAAAATTTACGATTTATTGATTTACGATTTACTATTGATGTACGATTTTATGATTTATTGATTTATATCGTAACAATAAAATTGTAAAATAGTTAAATGGTAAATAAATCGTAAATAGTAAATTGTAAAATTGTAAATAAATCAATATGGAACAAAAGAAGAAAGTAGTAGTCGCCTTCAGCGGCGGACTCGATACCTCGTACACCGTGATGTACTTGGCCAAGGAGATGGGTTATGAAGTGCATGCCGTATGCGCCAACACTGGCGGATTCAGCGACGAGCAGCTCCGCACCAATGAGGAGAATGCATATAAGTTGGGTGCCGTGAAATACATGACCCTCGACGTTACCCAGGAGTACTATGAGAAGAGCCTCAAGTACATGGTATATGGTAATGTATTGCGCAACAACTGTTACCCCATCTCAGTAAGCTCTGAGCGTATCTTCCAGGCATTGGCCATCGCACGCTATGCCAAGGAGATTGGCGCCGACGCTATCGCTCACGGTTCTACTGGTGCCGGTAACGACCAGATCCGTTTCGACATGACCTTCCTCGTGATGGCTCCCGGCATCGAGATTATTACCCTCACCCGCGACAAGACTCTCACCCGCAAGGAGGAGGTTGACTACCTCAACGCTGGTGGTTTCAATGCAGACTTCGCTAAACTGAAATATTCATACAACGTGGGTATCTGGGGCACCAGCATCTGCGGTGGCGAATTGCTCGACTCTAACCAGGGGCTCCCCGAGTCGGCCTACCTCAAGCACCCCACCAAGGAGGGTCCCGAACTCTTGAAACTCGGCTTCTGCAAGGGCGAACTTTGCTCAGTAAACGGTGTTGAGTATACAGACAAGATTAAGGCTATCCAAGCTGTCGAGGAGATTGGTGCAGCATACGGTATCGGTCGCGACTGCCATGTGGGCGACACTATCATCGGCATCAAGGGCCGCGTAGGCTTTGAGGCAGCAGCACCCATGCTCATCATCGCTGCTCACCGCTACCTCGAGAAGTATACCCTCTCTAAGTGGCAACAGTACTGGAAGGATCAGGTGGCCAACTGGTACGGTATGTTCCTCCACGAGAGTCAGTACCTGGAGCCCGTGATGCCCGATATCGAGGCTATGCTCGCCAGCTCACAGCGTAACGTGAATGGTGTGGTAACACTCGAGCTCCGTCCCCTCGGCTTCCAGACCGTGGGTGTAGACTCACCCGATGACCTCGTGAAGAACAAGTTCGGAGAATATGGCGAGACTCAGAAGGGTTGGACTGCCGAAGAGGCTAAGGGCTTCATCAAAGTAAACTCTACCGCCCTGCGTGCTTACTATGCTTGTCACCCCGACGAGGAGAGATAAACTTAATTTACCATTTAACGATGTACTATTTACTATTTCAGCACCGCGAGTTTTAGCAAATAAGCATATCGTTAAATAAATTGTAAATTGTAAATCGTAAATAGCTAAATCGCAATTAAATAATATGTCAGACCAAAAGAAGATGGAGCGTCCCCGTATCGGACGTAAGTTAGCTGGTGTATGCGCAGCTATCGCCAACTATGCCAATATTGATGTTACCGTAATACGTGTAGCTTACACATTGCTCCCATATTCACTGCATTCTGTGGTATCATCGTATATTTCATACTCATGCTTCTCATCCCTGAGGAGAAAAACAATTTTAATATCGACAGATGATTAAGGTAGGTATATTGGGGGCAGCAGGATACACGGGCGGTGAACTCATCCGCCTGCTTGTGCACCATCCCGAAGCGGAGATTGTATTTGCCAATAGTGAGAGTAATGCTGGCAACCTCGTGGCCGACGTACATGAGGGATTGCTGGGCGACACCGACTTGCGCTTCACCGATGCCATGCCCTTCGATGAGGTCGACGTAGTGTTCTTCTGCTTCGGCCACGGCAAGAGCGAGGCATTCCTCAAGGAGCATGCCATCCCCACCCATGTGAAGGTTATCGACTTGGCGCAGGACTTTCGCATCGCGGCTCCCACACACGACTACGTGTATGGCTTACCCGAGATACACAAAGAGCAAATCTGCCAATGCCAACATCTGGCCAATCCCGGTTGCTTTGCGACTTGCATACAACTCGGCTTGCTACCTTTGGCGAAGGCCGGACTGCTCACCCATGATGTAGCGGTAAACGCCATTACGGGCTCTACAGGTGCTGGTCAGAAGCCAGTGTCGACCACCCACTTCAGCTGGCGCACCGACAACATGAGCATCTACAAGGTGTTCACCCACCAGCACTTGCACGAAATACGCCAATCACTCACCGAACTGCAAGGATCACTCGAGGTGGATGTAGACTTTATCCCCTATCGTGGAGACTTTGCACGCGGCATCTTCTGCACCGAGGTAGTGAAGTTCGACGGTGAGGAGGGCACACCCACCAACCCCACAGCCGAGCAGTTGGCCGACATGTACCGCACCTTCTATGCCGATGCAGCCTTCACACACTACATTGACAAGGCACTCGACCTGAAGCAGGTTGTCAACACCAACAAGGCGCTCGTACACATCGACAAGTTTGGTAATAAAGCAGTCATCACCTGTATCATCGACAACCTCCTCAAAGGTGCCGTAGGACAGGCAGTACAAAACATGAACCTCATGTTCGGCATAGATGAACGCAGCGGCCTTCTTTTGAAGTCCTCAGCGTTCTAAAATTGAAAATTGAAAATTCGTATGAATCTCTTTGACGTATATCCTCTTTATCCTGTAGAACCCGTGCGCGGCAAGGGCAACTACGTATACGATGCCGCCGGCACCGAATATCTCGACCTCTATGGAGGCCATGCTGTAATCTCTATCGGTCACGCTCATCCCCACTATGTGCAGATGATCAGTGAGCAGGTAGCGAAGCTCGGATTCTACTCAAACTCTGTAGAGAACAGTCTGCAGAAGCAGTTGGCCGACAAGCTCGGCCGCCTCTCTGGCTATGACGACTACAGTCTCTTCCTCTGTAACTCAGGTGCCGAGGCCAACGAAAATGCCATCAAGCTCGCTTCGTTCCACAATGGCAAGGCCAAGGTGTTGGCATTCAGCAAGGCCTTCCATGGTCGCACCTCAGGTGCTGTTGCGGCTACAGACAATCCCAAGATCAACGCACCCTTCAACCGTACCCCCAACGTAGAGTTTGTCGCCCTCGGCGACATCGCTGCCGTAGAGGAGAAGTTGCAGACAGGTGATTTCTGTGCCGTCATCATCGAGGGCATACAGGGCGTAGCAGGCATTCACTGCCCCTCGGCTGAGTTCCTCTGCCAGTTGCGCGAAGCGACCACCAAGTATGGTGTATCACTCATCCTCGACGAGATACAGTCAGGTTATGGCCGTACAGGTAAGTTCTTTGCTCACCAAATTGCCGACATCCGTCCCGACCTCATCACCATCGCCAAGGGTATGGGTAATGGCTTCCCCATCGGAGGTGTGCTTATCGCTCCCCATTACACCCCATGGCCCAGCATGCTCGGCACTACCTTCGGCGGTAACCACTTGGCATGTGCTGCAGCCATCGCCGTACTCGATGTATTCGCACAGGAAAACCTCGTAGCCAACGCTGCCGAGGTAGGCGCCTACCTCATCGACGAACTCAACAAGATACCCCAAATCAAGGAAGTACGCGGTCGCGGTCTCATGATTGGTATCGAGATTGAGGGTTCGGCTTCGGAGTTCCGCAAGCGCCTGCTCTTCGAGAAGCACATCTTCACTGGCGGTGCAGGTGTCTCAACCGTACGCCTACTCCCCGCACTCGGCATCACCAAAGCCCATGCCGATGCATTCCTCACCGCCTTCAAGGAACTGATTGCTGAATAATCAGAATCCACATACAAAAGCAACGCCGTGCAAGACCATCGTACTTGCACGGCGTTTTTCTTTTCTTTATTAGCGCAGTTCTATTGGGGCCTATCCACAAACTCCAGCGTGAAGGTGGTGCGCGTGCCAGGCTGCGATGAGGCGCTGATGCGGCCTCCGTGTGCCATCATAATCTGGTATGCCAGGGCGAGGCCTATGCCTGATCCGTTCTGCTTGGTCGAGTAGAAGGGTTCGAAGATATGCTCTATGCGGTTCTCGGGTATGCCAGGGCCATTGTCTGTGACGGTGATGTAGGGCGTACCGTCGGCCCAGGTGGC
>JAFZFZ010000015.1 GCA_017557005.1 Bacteroidaceae bacterium
GCCATAATTATGCCTCCTGTGCTTTAGCTTGTTTAACACTCTTTCTCTTTGCTGCGTACTCAGCTGCATACTTGTCAAGCTTAACAGTGATGTAACGGATTACGCGCTCGTCACGACGGAAGTTCAACTCGAGCTTCTCAACTACTGCGGGCTCAGCCTTGAACTCGATGAGCTGATAAAAGCCTGTAGACTTCTTCTCGATTGGGTATGCCAACTTCTTCATACCCCAGTTCTCTTCATTGATAATCTCAGCGCCAGCAGCAGCGAGAATACCTTTGAACTTTTCTACCGTCTCCGCCATCTGAACGTCAGAAAGCACGGGTGTCATAATGAAAACGGTTTCGTACTGATTCATAGTCTTTTTTGTTAATTAATAAATGTATTTTTAGAAATCGGCTGCGAAATTACTACATTTTTTTCAATCCACCAAACTTTCCGCCAAATTTCCACACATCTCACCGACCACAACTTGCAGAGCGTCTATATAATAAGGTATAATTCGAGCCAATCGCCAATTACCAATTGCCAATTAGAACGCCGTTTCCGCTGTTGCCTCTGTTGTCTGCTGTTGCACTAACCCGAAAGCGGCAGAGCTACAAAGCCCCCGAAGTACGCCTATCGCCTATTCTTCGGAGACTTCATAGCTCTTAATAAAAGAAGCCCACCACGGAGAAATGCGCCTCTTATTGTTGTAGGAGTTCGTTTATCTGTAAACGTTTCTGCTTACATAATGATTACTTTACATACCGCATTTTCACTTTAGGACAATCTTTAAATATTTTTTCTCTTCTTTTTTCCAATTCAGATTTCCAAGACTGGTGAATTTTTACAGTCTTCAGATTACGACAACCAGAGAAAGCATAGTCCCCAATCTTCGTCACACTCTTGGGGATGGTGATGGAGGTGAGACTGCTACAACCTTCGAAAGTTCCGTTGCCGATGTTCGTTACGCTCTCGGGGATAGTGATGGAAGTGAGGTTGTTGCAATTATAGAAAGTCCCTTCTCCGATGCTCGTCACGCCCTTGGAAATGATGACAGAGGCAAGTTTCCTGCAACCAGAGAAAGCAGAGTTGCCAATACTAGTCACACCTTCGGGGATAGTGATGGAGGTGAGGCTGCTGCAACCAGAGAAAGCACTGCGTCCAATGCTCGTTACGCTCTCGGGGATAGTGATGGAGGTGAGGCTGCTGCAACCAGAGAAAGCAAAGTTCCCAATGCTCGGCACACCCTTTGGAATGGTGATAGAGGTGAGGCTTCCGCAACCAGAGAAAGCACAGCTTCCAATGCTCGTCACACTCTCAGGGATGGTGATAGAGGTGAGGCTACGACAACCAGAAAAAGCATAGTAACCAATGCTCGTCACACTCTCTGAAATGACAATGGAGGTAAGACGGCTGCAATCATAGAAAGCCTTTTCTCCAATAGCATACTTCTTCCCTTGAAAATAATTAGGCAATACAACATTGCTACTGCTTCCAGCATAACGTACTAAAATATCATCCAAGAACTTAAAATCACCGACCATAACAGAAAAGTCAGCATTAGGGAAATGACCCCTAAATCTTTTAGGACATTCAACTGAGGTGAGTTCAGTACAACCAGAGAAAGCCCCTTCTCCGAAGCTCGTCACACTCTCGGGGATGGTGATGGAGGTGAGGCTACTGCAATCACGGAAAGCATCGTTTCCAATGCTCGTCACACCCTCGGGAATCGTAATGGAGGTAAGGTTGCTGCAATTATTGAAAGCAAAGTCTCCGATGCTCGTCACGCCCTCGGGAATGATAACAGAGGCAAGTTTCCGGCAACCAGAGAAAGCAGAGTTTTCAATACTCGACACACCTTCGGGGATGGTAATAGAGGTAAGGCTGCTGCAACCAGAGAAAGCATTATCGCCGATGCTCATCACACTCTCAGGAATCACGATGGAGGTGAGACTGTTGCAATCACAGAAAGCAGAGGTTTCAATACTCATCACACCTTCGGGGATGTTGATGGAGGTGAGGCTGCCGCAATTATAGAAAGCCCCTTCTCCGATGCTCGTCACGCCCTCAGGAATGATAACAGAGGCAAGTTTCCGGCAACCAGAGAAAGCAGAGTTGCCAATAGCATACTTCTTCCCCTGAAAATCATTAGGCAATACGACATTACTACTGCTGCCAAGATAGCTAACCAGAACTCCATCTTCAAAATTAAAGTCACCCACCCTGACAGTAAACACTGCTTTAGGGAAATAACTCTTTAAATGTGTAGGGCACTTCACATCGGTTAAATTTACACACCCATCAAAAGCCAAATACCCGATATCACTTACAGTCGAGGGAATAACTGCTGAAGTCAAAAATTCACAACTGACAAAGGCATAAGCACTAATTGAGCGTACACTTTCGGGAACCACGAGTTTCGTCACACGTTTTCCGTTCAAGTATAGATTCTCGGTATACATCAATGGATTCGAGGCTGCGAACTCAATATCTCTCTTGAATGCATATACAGGATTTACGTATGCGCCAAAATTGTTATCACACCAATCAGCTATACTACTGATGTGAACTTCTGAAAGATTATGACAATTGGCAAACCCCAAATATCCAAAATCTTGCACACTCGCAGGAATAGTGATTGATCTAAGTCCATAACAATTACGAAAAGCCTCAAATCCAATACTTTCTATACCATTAGAAATAACAACGGAGGTCAGTGCATCACATTCTTGAAAAGCGTGCCCTCCAATTTCTTTTACCCTATATATTGTTCCACGATATTTCACCGACGCAGGAATAACCACATGACCCCTATACTCATTTTTATACGAATCATATGAACCACCCATAAAAGTTACAGTTACCACGGGATCAGCAAAATCTAATTGTTCGGGCAGATCGTAATAAATTCCATTTACCTCAAAGTCGTGTGCACTTGCCGCAAGGCAACACAGCAGCATAGCTGCGGTCAAGAGAAGTTGTTTGGCATGTCTCATCATAACACTGAAACATTAGTGCCTATCAGAGTCCCCAAACTTCGGCGGTGTGATTTTAAAATAAAAAGACGTGGGATTCTGTACTCGCTTATCCCACCATCAGGCTCTCGCATTGCCCTCGCTTAAGGATAAGCAACGCATTAGCCCACGCCGTGTGCATATACTAAGCCCAGGGCCGGTCTTCCCGACCGACGACATAGGGGTATAATACACCCGAAGTGGACGCTCCGTTGCCGTATCTTCTTAAGCTGTCAAATTTGCGAGATTTGATGGTAGAAGATAACGTTCGTAAACGTCCTTTCTCAAAATGTCTTTTCCGACCCCACCACCGCAATGCGTGTGGCTAATGAGTCGGTGACAAAGGTAGCGCTTTATTTCGAATGAGCAAAAAACCTATCTGAAAAAACATCTCTGCTAACTTGAAATAAAACCCAAATAACCTCTTAGATTTTTGGCAGATACGGAAAAGGATGCTACTTTTGTAAGAGATACTCATAAACTCATACATATGATACCTGAAGGCGACACATTGGAAGACATAAGAGAACGAGAACGAATAATACGGGAGTTTTATCGGGAATGGAAAGAAAAGAATCCATCGCAACGAAAATATAACCTCTCGCTGAAGGAATATATAAACATCCGTATGGTATCGATAGTGGAGACAAGCGAACATGCTGCAAAAAGTTATCTCTCCACCTTAGCCGTGTTGCAACTGGATGCAATACTGACCGGAGCACGCAAAGTATCATTAAAGAAGCCCAAACCTGGAAACAAGAACCAGCAGCCATTTGAGCGCATCATGATAATGGAATATGATTTGGTGGGTATAGGTACGGTAAAAATGACCGTAGGAGTGCGCCGCAGAACACAAGAGAAGGTGCAGTATTGCATCACAGCCATCGACAACAAATAAAAAAGGATGGTACACGACCATCCTTATTACTGCCCCAAATGCGTGAAAGAGGGTTACACTATCGCGTGTGATGCTATGCTGGCGGGGACTTGGCACGACCCATATGCATCGTCCGTTCACGACTAACATTTCTGCGACAAAGGTAGCAACTATAATTGAGACGCACAAACTTTGCCTTTGTTTTTTACAGATATACCGCACAATTCCGACGACAAGCCACCTCTCACATTATTCGAGACGCTTACTTTCATGCACTTCATACGTATACATTTGTAGACTCCACCATCGGCAATTATTTTCTTTTGAGTTATGGTGGTTTCAAGACCATGTCATCTTTCTCTACGACCTCTCGTTTGATTCCAACGCATAAAATATTTAAAAAGGAATTATCTACCGCAGTACTTCTTTGTCAGTACTCGAGTACCGAAGGCTAAGTACTGCAGTACCGACATACAAGTACTCGAGTACTTAGCCGTAAGTACTGGCAGACATATAGCTATTCCGAGCAGAATATATAAAAAGCGATACTCGGCTATACTGAGCAAGAATACAATTAGTCAACGAAGTTGTAGTGCTCTTCGTAAGCGTCAAACTCCAAATGAGACAATCCAATCGAGGCAAGTACCTCGCGAATAAAGGCCATGTCAGCAGGCGAGCACAAGCGGTCACCACGACGACGTTCATAGTAGCAGTTGCGCGAGAAGTGGCTTATCAGTCGCTGACTAAATGCCATATACTGAGCGGGGAGCATCTGGGACTGCATACCACGGAAGCCGCGAGCATAGGTGACGCGTTGAGCTGGACGAAAATAGCGACAATCCTCACCCTGCAGAGCGCGCAAGGGACTAATGATGGTGACGCACTCTTCGCTTTCAACCATTGCATTCCACGCCACACGACGCAGACAGCAGTCGGCCATAGGGCATTGCGCATGAATACATAGTGAAAATGTCTTGGGCATTCTTTCGTCCATCAGTGATGTTGTCAGTTTTTCCATATCCTTATTTCATTGTTTGTTATCACTACGCAAATATACTAAAACTTTGACAGAATGACAAACAATAAAGCAAACTTTCCTGTCGACTTCTACTACATAATCTACTCATGTGTTTTCTTGCCTTATAGTATCGGCATAGTAAACCATCCATAAGTATTACTGATTGTACGCCAGCAGCACTTCTCGCTTAATTTTTAATTCATAGAGAAACATGAATTACCATGCAATCATCCACAAATTATGATGTATTAAGTTTTTTTCTTTACTTTCTCTTGCTGATATTTGGTATTTCATTTGCTTTATGCTAACTTTGCGCAATATACTGCAAATAAAACTAAAAAACAACATAGGTTATGAAAGGATTTTTGAAAAACTTGGGTCTTATCCTCATCGTTATCGCTTCTGTAGTATTGGTACTCAGCCACGTAATGGGTTGGAACAACTTCAACGCTGTACAGTTCGGTTCATTCGGCGCTATCATCCTCGGTGTAGTGCTCTACATCTGGTTGAACAAGAAGTTTGATTAAAAACGTTGAAAGCACCTTCGGTGCGGTTAATGGTTAACGAGTAACGGTTAACGAGTAACGGAAAAAATTAAAGAGAGTTTCCCCGAAGGGAAGCTCTCTTTTTTTTAACCTCTAACCTTTAACCGCGCGCAGCGCTTTAACCGTTGCGCAGCAACTTTAACCGTGGCAAAGCCACTTTCACCGAAGCGTAGCTTCTTTCACCGCGCGTAGCGCTTCAATACCCCGGTGCAATGAGTTTGTAGCCCTTGCCGTGGATGTTTTTGATCTCGACATCGGGATCGGCCTTGAGGTGCTTGCGCAGCTTGGTGACGTACACGTCCATGGAGCGGGCGTTGTAGAAGTTGTCGTCGGTCCAGACGGTCTTGAGGGCTATATCGCGCTGCAGTATATCGCCGCCGTGTATGCAGAGCAGGGCCAGGAGTTCGCTCTCCTTGGTGGTGAGCTTGATCTGCTCGTCGTCGAGGGTGAGCACCTGCTTCTGTGAATCGAAGCTGAAGCGGCCTATCTGGTAGATGTTGCTCTCCTTGGTCTTCTTGCCATGGGTGCGGCGCAGGATGGCGTCGAGGCGCAGGGTGAGCTCTTCCATAGAGAAGGGCTTGGTGAGGTAGTCGTCGGCACCGAGCTTGAAGCCGGCAAGCACATCCTCCTTGAGGGTCTTGGCGGTGAGGAACACGATGGGTACCTCGGCATTGGCCTGACGTATCTCTTTAGCCAGGGTGAAACCGTCTTTCTTGGGCATCATGACATCGAGCACGCAGAGGTCGTACTGCTTCTTCACGAATGCTTTATAGCCTGCATCGCCGTCGGGACAGAGGTCGGTGGCATAGCCCTTGGCGTTCAAATACTCTCGTAACAGCATGCCAAGATTCTCATCATCTTCGCACAGCAAAATAGAAAATCGATCGTTCATAGTCGTTCGTACTATTTAATTAAGGGTAATACAATCACAAATTTGGTGCCCACACCGGGCTCGCTCTCTACGCGGATGGTGCCGCGGTGGTCTTCGACTACCTTCTTCACATAGGCCAGTCCGAGTCCGAAGCCTTTCACATCGTGACGGTTGCCGGTGTGTACGCGGTAGAAGCGCTCGAAGAGGCGCTTGAGGTTGTCCTTCTTGATGCCTATGCCGTTGTCCTCGATGGAGAGATAGTAGCGGTCGCGCTCGTTCCAGCTGCACACGGTGAGGCGCAGGGGCTCTTCGTCGCGGCGGTACTTGACGGCATTGTCCATGAGGTTGAACACGACGTTGGTGATGTGCATCTCATCGGCCAGCACATGGGGTTCGTCGGCATCGAGCTGGGTGACGATGGTGCCGCCATTCTTCTCTACCTTGAGAGCAAAGGTGTTGACTACGGCACTGACGAGGTCGTTGAGGTTGAGCTCCACGGTCTTGAGAGTCGACTTCTGCTCGTCGAACAGCGACACCTGCAGCACCTTCTCTACCTGGAAGCGCAGGCGGCGTGCCTCATCACCTATGACCGTGGTGATATGCTGTAGCATCTGGGGCGACTTGGCCACGGAGCCGTCGGTGAGCATCTGGGCTGCCAGCGAGATGGTGGATAGGGGTGTCTTGAACTCGTGGGTCATATTGTTGATAAAGTCATTTTTAAGTTCTGTTACCTTCTTCTGCCTAAATATAATATAAATGGTATACAGGAATGTTACACACAATACTATAGTGAAGAACAGGGCAGGCCACATAAAACGAACTGAACTATATATATATTTGTTCATCGTGGGGAAGTGAATTTTAAGCACGCCCATCTTATTTGGGGGGTCGTTGCTAAATAAAATTTGTGAATAGCCACGCTGCTCGCCCTTGCTCACATAGTCGGTACAGCGATATACCTCGCGCCCATCGCTGGTGGATACGGTAAAGTGGTAGGGGATGTCGATACCGTTGTGCAGCAGCTCGGCCTGCAGGTCGCGGTCGAGGGCGGCGAAGTTGACGCGCTCTTCGAGGGGCTTGTCGCTGGCGGTGTAGAGGATGTTGTAGATGACCTCGTCCATGAGCGTGCGCTGGTGTATGTAGCGGTTGCGTATCACCTCGCGCAGCGAGCGCGATGCCTCGGGGATATCCTTGCTCTCGGCCTGCTGCGAACGACGGGGCATGACGATGGTGTGCATCTCGAAGGTCGATATACGACCGTCCTTCATGCTCTTGAAGTCGTAGTGATGGGTCACCACCTCGCTCTGACTGCGCTGGCGGAGCAGCTCTGACTGCATGGCTTCCTTCTCCAGGTATCGGCGGGTCTCGTCGAGCTCGAGCTTGTGGGCAGCATTGTAGAGGCTGCGCTTCACCGACTCGTCAAACTGGGTGCGACGCATCTTGACTATCTCTTCGATGTATCCTACTTGCAACGACAGCAGGCACAGGAACGAGCCCACCATGATGAGGCCTAATAATAGTATCGTACGCTTTTTCATATTGCAAATATACACGACTTCTTAAATACAACGTCATATTTTAACATATATTAAGTCCAAAGATAAGTTTTATTAACACGCATATATGGTTTAATTATGTTTTTAACAATTATATGCCATATTTGTTCAAAATACACACGCCAAGATTTTGCACCTGACACCATAGCCATATCAATTTCTTTCAGTAACTTTGCGGAACACAAGGAACAATTCACAATTGACAATTCATAATTCATAATTGACAATTCACAATTGACAATTCACAATTCATAAATCATAAATCATAAATCATAATTCATAATGAACAAAACACTACTTGCCACACTGCTCGTGAGCTGCACACTGCTCGCTTGCACCAGCACACCAAGTGCCGACTACCACACCGTGCCTCTGGCACAGGAGATCACCCTGACAGGCGACAAGGCCTTCACACTCGACCACCGCACCGCCATCGTATACGAAGGGGGCGAAGGCATGCAGCGCAATGCCCAGCTGCTATCAGAGTATATCAGTGAGCAGACCGCCATCGACCTGCAGTATACCACCGAGAAGGCTGCACGTAGCATCTACCTCGCAGTAGCCAACATCGGCGACAACCCCGAGGCGTATAACCTCACCGTGACTGCTGAGGGCGTAAACATCACGGGTGCTTCGGAGGCGGGCGTGTTCTATGGCATACAGACCCTGCGCAAGGCGCTGCCCGTGGCCAAGAGCAAGAGCATCAATCTGCCTGCGGTGACCATCAACGACTATCCTCGCTTTGGCTATCGCGGTGCCCACCTCGACGTGTCGCGCCACTTCTTCACCGTAGACTCGGTAAAGCGATTCATCGATATCCTCGCCCTGCACCACATCAACCGCTTCCACTGGCACCTGACCGACGACCAGGGCTGGCGCATCGAGATCAAGAAGTACCCGAAGCTGTCGACCATCGCAGCCGAGCGCAGCGAGACCGTGATCGGACGCAACAGCGGCGAGTATGACGGCAAGCACTACGGTCCCTTCTTCTACACACAGGACGAGTGCCGCGACATCATTGCCTATGCAGCCGAACGACACATCACCGTGATACCCGAGATTGACCTCCCCGGACACATGCAGGCTGCACTGGCTGCCTACCCGGAATTTGGTTGCACAGGGGGACCGTACGAGGTATGGAAGATGTGGGGTGTATCTGACAACGTGCTATGCGCCGGCAACGATGCCACACTGGGCTTCATCGAGGATGTGCTGGCCGAGGTCATCGAGGTGTTCCCCTCTGAATATATCCACGTGGGTGGCGACGAGTGTCCCAAGACCGTGTGGGAGAAATGTCCCAAATGTCAGGCACGCATCAAGGCGCTGGGCCTGAAGGATGATGAGCACAACAGTGCGGAGATGTATCTGCAGAGCTTCGTCATCTCACATGCCGAGAAGTTCCTCAACAGCAGAGGCCGTCAGATCATCGGATGGGACGAGATCCTCGAAGGTGGATTGGCACCCAACGCTACCGTGCACTCATGGCGTGGCATTGCGGGCGGACTGGAGGCTGCACGTGCCGGACACGACTGTATCATGTCGCCCAATACCTACATGTACTTTGACTACTACCAGACCAAGCACACGGCCGACGAACCTCTGGCCATTGGCGGATACGTACCCGTGAGCACGGTATACAACTACGAGCCTATGCACCCGTCGCTCACTCCCGAGCAGCAGAAGCATATCATCGGTGTGCAGGCCAACCTCTGGACCGAGTATGTGCATACCTTCAAGCACGTAGAGTATATGGAGCTGCCCCGCATGGCGGCACTGAGTGAGGTGCAGTGGTGCTTGCCCGAGCGCAAGGACTACGCCGACTTTGAGCAGCGCATGCGTCCGCTCTTCGACCTCTACGATCTGAAGGACTATAACTATGCCAAGCACATGCTCGATATCAAGGCAGCATTTGCTACCGACACCGTAAACAACCACCTCACCGTGGCCTTCAGCACCATCGATAACAGTCCCATACACTACACCACAGATGGCAGCGAGCCCACCACCGCATCGAGCCTATACAAGGAGCCGCTCGTGATAGAGGGCAACTGCACCGTGAAGGCTAAGGCATTCGGCAAGCGTGGTGCTACACGTACCTTCGCTGAGGAGGTCACCTACAGCAAGTCTACCGCCAAACCTATCACCTTGCTGCAGCCCTCACACCGCAGCTATACCTATGAGGGAGCACGCACGCTCACCGACGGACTGAAGGGTAACCACAACTACCGCACAGGACGCTGGCTGGGATTTGCCGGCAACGACTTCGAGGCTGTCATCGACCTGCAGCGCCCGATGGAGATCAGCAAGGTATCGCTCAGCACCTGCGTAGAGAAGGGCGACTGGGTGTTTGACGCACGCGGATTCATCATTGCCACCTCTACCGATGGCGAGCAATACACCGAGGTATTCAACGAGCAATACCCTGCAATGACCGAGCAGAACCCCAACCAGATTTACAACCATGTGCTGCACTTTGCTCCCACCGAAGCACGTTATGTGAAGGTGAAGGCACTCGTGGAGCATAGCATGCCCGAATGGCACGGCGCAAGGGGCTACGCAGCCTTCCTCTTCGTTGACGAGATTGCCATCGACTAAAAGAACAGAACCCACTCTACAAAGATTACAGCAAAGCCGGCGAGGTAACCAAGGAGCATCGCAGGAGTGATATGGCGCAGATACCAGCCCAAATCTATCTTCTCCAAGCCCATGGTAACCACGCCGGCTGCTGATCCTATAATGAGCATGCTGCCGCCCACACCGGCGCAGTAGGCAAGCAGAAGCCAGAAGATGCCATCCTGCACGAACGACTGCATATAGACCGCATCGGCGCTGGCTGCCAACACCGCCGCATCGGCCACAGGATACATACCCATGCAAGCAGCCACCAGCGATACATTGTCGATCACCGAAGAGAGGAGACCCACAACAGCCGCTATGGGAAACACCTCGTGAACGGAGCTATCGAGCACCCGAGCAGCACTGGCAAGGATGCCTGCACTTTGCAATCCGGCCACCGACATAAGTACGCCCAAGAGAAAAAGTATCGTGGGCATATCGATACGACGCAGGAGACGCGACACACGGTTTTTATGCTCTTCGGGCACATAGCTCTTGCGATCGTAAAACCACTCTGTGAGCACCCACAGCACACCCAGCGACACCATGATACCTACATACGGGGGCAATCCTGTGAGCGACTTGAACACGGGCACAAACAGCAGTCCGCCAATACCCAACACCAGTACCACACGAGAGAAGCGACGCCCTACCCCTTCGGGAAGCGCAGCGACATCGTCACCAGCTACCGCAAATGACTCACCACCCTGAATGCGACGCGAGAGCACATAGGCCGGCACAAGAAGCGATACGGCACAGGGCACAAACAAGAAGAGGATGAGACGAAGCGTAGTGACATTGCCTCGCATCCATAGCATGATGGTAGACACATCGCCTATGGGCGACCATGCACCACCGCAGTTGGCCGCTATCACAATGACAGAGGCATAGAGCAGCCGCTCAGGACCCGACGGCACGATGCGGCGTAGCATCATGACGAGGACGATGGCCGTAGTCATATTGTCGAGCACTGCCGAGAGGCAGAAAGTGATGACAGCCAATACCCACAACAGACGACGCTTGTGACGAGTGGTGATGCGCTCGGTGATGAAGCTGAATCCTCCGTGCGAATCGATAATCTCTACAATGGTCATGGCTCCGATGAGAAACACAAGTGTCTCGCACGAACTGCCCAAATGTGTCAGCAACACCTGACCCACATCGGGCATACCACTGCAACAAGCATACACCGACCAGATGATGCCAAACATAAGCAGGGCGATGGCTGCCTTGTCGACCTTCAGCCGCTGCTCAAACGCCACACATATATACCCTATCACAAATACCGCAATGAGAACAGAGGTCATCATAGGACGAAACTTTTATTGAGGGGATAAAAATAAAAAAAGTTGCAAAAAGATAACTTTTCACAACTCACTTTTGTTCACCCTACGTGCGGCGAACAAGGAATCACTTTACCGTATAGCGTTTCAGTTCCGATAGCGTACCGTTAAAGACGTTGAGGTCTACACTGCCCTCGATACCAGGCACAGTACCATAGTCGGTATGCTGCCAGAATTGCCAATCTCCGCTGTACGAGAGTTCGTCCACATAGTAGTGGGCTATCCAGAGGGGATAGGCGTCAAACTCGGGAGCATCGAGATAGCGCAGCTTATATTTATAAGAGGTATAGATGATGGGCTTCACACCGTAGTGCTGCTCGAGACGACGAAGGAACACCAACAGATCGGTCTGCAACTGCGCCTTATCGCGCGGCTTACGTTCGATATCGAGCACGGGAACCAAATCGCCCTGCTGGAGCTCGACCTGCGAAATAAAGAAATTGGCCTGACGCACAGGGTCGCTGTTGGGATTGTAGAAATGGTAGGCACCACGCGCTAACCCCACCTGGGCTGCACGGGCAAAATTCTCATCGAACCGATGGTCCTTGTGGTCGCCACCCTCGGTAGCCTTCATGAAGACGAAGCGGATGGGGTAGTCATCATTTTCGGTCGCCTTGACAACCTCCCATTGGATATCGCCCTGATAGTGCGACACGTCGATGCCATGCACCTTGTAGCCGAGCGGCAGACACACGCCATAACCCTTGGCACCGTAGCAGGGTTTCCAACGGAAACTATACGGACGGATGAAGAAATAATAGAAGAAAATGAGCAAGAACAATGTAACGATCGCCGTGAGCAGCCAATGCATGGTGGACGACTCGCGGAAACGCTTCCACGCACGTACACGCGCCTTACGACGGAGCGCCTTGCGCTTCGCTGTCTCCTTGGCCTTGGACTTAGCCTTGGCGAGGCGACGCTTCTCCCGTTCGCTGAGCGCCTTACCCTTGGCCGATGGCTTGCGAGCACTGCTCTTGGCCGCCGCACGGGGCTTGTCGTTCATACGTATGGTAGTGGTGCGTACAGTGGACTTGGTCATATGAAAAATTGAAAATGTAAAATTGAAAATTGAAAGTTATTGGTGACAATCAAGATACCAGACCTCTTTCCGATGAAACGATAGCTCAAGCATCATTTATAAATAAAAGAATTGAAAATTGAGAATCCAAGACTACACTATAAGGTCTCAGACCCTCAATTTTCAATTTTCAATTCTCAACTTTCAGTTTCGATTAGAGATCGCCCAACTCGTAACGGAGAGTCATAGTGGGCTGGTCGCATACCTCACGGGGTCCGTAGTACTGGATGGGGCCGGGGAATACGTACTCAGTCTCGCTTGCCCATGCCTCACGCTTAGCTGCGAATGCCTTGAAGGGAGCACCCTCGAGCTCTACGAGAGCCTTCTTGATAACGGGCTTCATCTGACCGTGACGACGCTCCATGTTCATGAGCATTGTTACAGGGATACCACCTGCCAACCACTCCTCAGCGGGACGTGTGGTGTGACGGATTGAAGGCATGTAACCGGTCTTACCTGCTGCGATAAGCATTGAAGCAGCATAACCGAGTGAGTAGCAGTAGTCAGCATCGTAGTTAGAAGGAGCTGCGCAACGACCCTCGTAACCGAAGAAGTGGTGCTGAGCAGCAAACTTGCCGTTGTACTTACCAGCAGCCTTCCACTCGTCGAGCTTGTTGCCTACCATCTCAGAGAGGAGCTTCTCTGTCTCGATGAGCGATACCTGTACGTTACCGTGGGGGTCGCGGTCGAGTGAAAGCTGACGTGCTACGCCTTCGGGCAGACTTGCGTAAACCTTGGCATTAGCCTCAGAGAGGTGATCGATGATGTACTGACGTTGGTTAGCCTCCTCAACAGCTGCAAACTCCTCTGCGTTGTGAGCGAGGAAGTCGTTGAGCTCGCTGATGAGTGACTTGATCTCGGGGATGAACTCGATAAGACCCTCGGGGATGAGGACGATACCGTAGTTGCAGCCGTTCTCAGCACGCTTTACTACTACATTGGCGATATCAGTTACTACCTCGTCGAGTGACTGCTTCTTAGCCTCAACCTCCTCAGAGATGATACATACGTTGGGCTGAACCTGGAGAGCAACCTCGAGAGCGATGTGTGAAGCTGAACGACCCATGAGCTTGATGAAGTGGTAGTACTTACGAGCTGAATCGCAGTCGCGCTCGATGTTACCTACAACCTCTGCATATACCTTACAAGCGGTATCGAAACCGAATGAAGTCTCGATCATCTCGTTCTTCAAGTCACCGTCGATAGTCTTGGGGCAACCGATAACCTGTACGCCAGCGTTGATTGAAGCATAGTACTCAGCGAGTACGCAAGCGTTGGTGTTAGAGTCGTCACCACCGATGATTACGAGTGCGTTGATCTCGAGTTTCTTGAGAATCTCAAGACCCTTGTCAAACTGCTCCTTTGTCTCGAGCTTGGTACGACCTGAACCGATCATGTCGAAACCACCAGTGTTGCGGTACTCGTCAACAACCTCAGCGGTGAGCTCGCGGTAGTTGTGCTTAACCAAGCCGTCAGGACCCATGAGGAAACCGTAGAGGCGGCTTGCGGGGTTGAGCATCTTAAGACCGTCGAAGAGACCAGAGATTACGTTGTGACCACCAGGAGCCTGACCACCTGAGAGGATTACACCTACGTTCAAGGGTTTGCTCTCCATCTTCTCTGCGGGAACAAACTTCAACATGGGCATACCATAGGTGTTGGGGAACAACTCCTTGATAGCTTCCTGGTCAGCAGCAGACTGTGTGAGGGCACCCTCTTCGATTGTCACTGCACTTCTCAATACTTGGGGCAACTTCGGTTGGTACGAAGCTCTTGCCAATTGCAATGCGCTTTTCTTCATTGTGGTTAATGTATATGTTAATAAATTTATGTGTTCGTTTCAAAAAAACCAAACTACGCTATATAGCATACGATGACGCAAATTTTGCAAAATTCTGCGAGAATATCAAATTTATCAGTTTTTTTCTCCGTCGTTTGGTGTATTAAACTTTATTGACTACCTTTACCGAGGATTCAGCGGTTAGGTTTGTAACCTCCACGTTGCACTTGCCGCCCACACAAGACAAAACCATTAAAAATTAAAAGACTATGGCAAACAAAAGAGAATTGAAAAAGAGCATCAACTTCGTTGCAGGTGACTTGTTTCAAGAGTGCTTAGTGCTCAAACTGATAAAGAAGGTCGACAATGAAAAGGTTGACGAAGTGCTGACCGATATCCTTAACCTTCAAAACGAATTCTTGGCTCGCACCAACCATCCACAGCCCGGAAACGTGAAGGCTTACTTCCGCAAATTGTACAGCGACTTTGGCGATGCCGTAGAGGCTATCATCAATAAGATGCAGGCAATGTAAACGATAACGTTGACGATAACAAAAAAACAATTTAGAAAAAGAAGAAGGCCCCGCAAGAGGCCTTCTTTTTATTTTGAACATTGTTTGGAGAGGATTAAAACTCTTCTTCCACATCGAACAGGCAGTCGATGGTCTTCGACTTGAGCCATGCAGCTTCCTCATCGGAAAGCTCGGGCGCAATCTCCTCATACACACGGGTATTGAAGCAGTCGATAAACATCTTCTCCTCATCGGTAAGCAGTTCGTCCACAAGTGGTGTGGTATCGATATAGGTGCAGGTCAAGGTCATGAAAGCCAACCAGTCGCCATATTCATTCACCTCATCCTCATAGCAGAGAAGCATATTCTCGTGACGTATGCCATATTGACCTTCGCAGTACATACCAGGCTCACACGAAGTGATCATACCCGGCAGCATAGCCTGATCGTAGAGGTTCTGACGCAGATCTTGCGGACCTTCATGTACGCAAAGCACATGTCCTACGCCATGTCCGGTACCGTGGCCATAGTTGCGATTATACTTCCATAGCGGCATACGGGCCAGAATATCGAGGTTGGCACCACGTGTGCCACGAGGGAACGATGCCAACGACAATGCAATCATACCCTGCAACACACAGGTATAGTCGGCAGCCTCATCATCGGTGAGGGGTCCCAGAGGCACAGTACGTGTAATATCTGTTGATCCGTCAAGGTAGTGAGCACCCGAATCGAGCAGATAGAGTCCGCGCGGCTCCAGCACACTGCAATTTTCCGGTGTAGCCGAGTAGTGAGGCAAGGCCGCATTCTTACCATAAGCAGAGATGGGCGCAAAGCTCTCATCAAGATACCCATCCATCTCCTTGCGGATACTGATGAGTTTGTTTGCCGCATCAATCTCGGTAATGCGTTCGCCACGCTCCATAGCTTTCTCCAGCCAGTAGAAGAATCGGGCATGTGCCACACCGTCCTTATGGTATGCGCAATGGAATCCTGCAATCTCCGTTTCATTCTTGATAGCCTTCTCGAGCTTCACGGGCGATGTTGCATTCACCACCTTATCGCCATATCGGGCTATCACCTGCTCGTAGAGCGCATAGTTGAGCATGGCACCATCAATGTATATAGGAGCCTCAGCAGGCCATGTAGCCACACCAGCCATCACCTCTGCATAGGGTGCCAACTCTACGCCATCGGCAGCCAAAGCGGCACGAAGCGATTCGTCAAACTTATCCAATGAAGCATACAGTACAGCGCGGTCAGCACTCACCCAAAGATACGAGATCAGTACAGGTGTGTGAGCAATATCGCTACTACGCAAGTTGAGCATCCATGCAATCTCATCGAGGCTACTCAGAAGGATTGAGCCACAACTACGCTGAGCAATGCTCTCACGCAACCAGACCAACTTATCGGCACGCGAACGACCTGTATACTCTACGCCCAATTCAAACACCGGAGCATCGGGCAGTGCGGGACGATCGGGCCACAATGCATCAATATAGTCGGGACGGCTAACGACCTTGATTCCCTTTGGGGCAAACAATGCCTGCATGTGCTCTACCGTAGCCAAAGGCATACACAACCCATCGACACACACGGTGCTATTCTCACCAAGTGCCTCGGCCAACCACTCGGGATAGTCTACCGCTTCGGGAACACGCAGTTTATGCAATTCAATGCCCGTACCATCGAGCTGAGCCGTTGCCTGAATAAAATAACGTGTGTCGGTCCACAATCCGGCATGGTTAGCGGTTACCACCACGGTGCCATACGAACCGGTGAATCCTGACACAAACTTACGTGCCTGCCAGCGCTGGGGCAGATATTCACTACTATGAGGATCAGTGCCCGATACTACGATGGCATCCCATCCTTCGGCTTGCATCATCTGACGCAGCAAGGCAATGTTTTCTTTCGGAGTCATATATCTTCAATTTTAGTTAGTTGCTTCGAGTAAATCTATCTATCGGCAAATATAGGACTTTTCGATGGCACGAACAATATTCTTGTTAAAAAATCGTCTATTAAAGTAGCGAAATAAAATATATGTACTACATTTGTCCGATATTAACCTGCACAACACATTTTCACCCACAATGAGATATCGTCTGATCCTACTCTTCAGCCTTTTCGGACTGCTCAACACACAAGCGCAAGACATCATCCACAACGACAGCATCACCCATAAGCCGCGCCTGGTGTTTGACATCAACAACCATAACTTTTTCGATAACCGCGAAGTGCGCAGTCCTTATCAGCGTTCGCAAACCCTCTTTGGTTCTCAGTTGGGAACAGAGGTAGGCATTCAGTTTGGTGCCAACACCGTCATGGCAGGCATGCAAGTAATCAAAGACTTCGGTGCACAAGGATTGGCCGTCCAGGACTTCACCTTTTACTATCACTACGAGCAGGACGGCTTCTCGGGAGCCTTCGGAGCATTTCCTCGCAAGCGACTACGCCGTGAACTGCCCGACATCTTTCTATACGACTCACTGCGCTACTACTCCCCCACCCTCCACGGCGCTCTCATCCAATACGCCAACGACCGAGGATATGCCGAACTCTACTGCAACTGGATATCCAAACAGGGTGTAGATCAGCGCGAAGTATTTGAAATCGTCAGCGACGGCCGCTTCGGCCACCGAGGCTACTATATTGGATGGAATGCCCAACTGCTCCACTACTCTGTACCCCGCCCTTCTGCAGGTCTCAAGGTATACGATAAACTCATGCTAAACCCTCACCTCGGCATCGAGCGAAGCCACTTCGGATGGTTCGACACCTTCAGCATCGAGGGCGGACTAATGCTCTCACTCAACCGCGACCGCCGCGACATGCTATGGCACGCTCCCATGGGCTTCCTGGGCGACCTCCGTCTATCGAAATGGCGTTTCGAACTGCGCAACCGCCTCTATGCAGGAAATCCCCAATACACTCACTACGAGGACTTCGGAGCATCACTCTTCCGTGGCGACCCCTACTATCGCAGTTCGCTCTACGATCGCACCGATATATGTTTCTACCTGCTCAACAAGCCTTACGTACAGTGCTATGTAGGAGCCTCGTTGCACTACACCGAAGGTAGTCTCGACAACTCACAACAGATCATCCTCCGCCTCACCCCCGACACAAACCTACTCAAGGACCTGTTCTAAGAGGCAACAACACATACTACACTTATGAAGAAGCAGAACACCTATTCTATTGCTGAGGAAATTGTAAACATATCAACCCATGGCGTCGGGCTTGCCATGGCGCTGGCGGTGTGCATATACTTCCTGATTCGCAGTTGCGGCACGGGATCGTGGCTAGCTCCACTAAGCTTTGCACTGTATCTCTTTGGTGTGGTGAGTTCGTATGCTGCATCTGTAATCTATCATGCCATACCCGCATCCAGGACTACCGCGAAGGCACAAGCCAGAAAAGTGGATCACGCAGCCATATATTGGCACATCGCAGGTAGCTACTCACCCCTGACATTGGTGGCCATGCGCCATGGAGGCGAAGCGGTGTGGGGCATCGTGATTTTCACATTCGTATGGCTATGCGCCATAGTGGGCACAAGTCTCAGCTTCCGCAAGATGAAGGCGCAAAGTTACCTGGAAACGACGTGTTACGTGCTCATGGGACTCACCATTTTGGTAGCCTTCAAGCCCTTCTACGACAGTTGCGGATTATCCATCGTGTTATGGGTTGTAGCCGAGGGCGTAGCCTATATTGTAGGGGCTGTGTTATATAGCTTCAAGAAGATTCCCTACATCCATTCGGTATTCCACGTATTTGTAATCCTTGGCGATATCTGCCACATGGTGGCTACATGGAAGATGATACAGATGTTTGCGTTATAATCCCCTTCGACTAAACCAATCGCTCGCCACCGAGTTCGCCACCGTTAAAGTCAATACCCATAGGCGACTGAAACACACGAAGTCCAAATGTGGGTAGTACGGCAAACACATGCTCAAAGACCTCACTCTGCAAATGCTCATAGGGCACCCAGTCAGTACCATCGGAGAAGAAGTAGAGTTCAAGAGGAAGGCCCTGAGCCGTGGGCTGCAACTGGCGCACCATGATAATCATATCTTGATTGACACGATGATGCTGGCGCAGGTAGCGCTCAAGATAGCCACGGAAGACATGGAGATTAACAACAAACTTATCTTCGCGTTCTATACCTTCGAGCCAGCCACGTTGCTCAAACTCCGACATCTGCTCGGCGGTGCAAAAACTAATGGAGCGCATATCAATATAGATGGAACGCTTCACACGACGTCCACCACTATCGCGCATGCCTCGCCAGTTTTGAAACGAGTCGCTCACCAGCGCATAGGGAGGTACGGTAGTAATGGTCTTGTCCCAATTTTGTACCTTCACAGTGGTAAGGGTAACCTCAATGACATCACCATCGGCACCATACTTAGGCATAGTAATCCAATCGCCTGGACGCAGCATGTCGTTAGCCGAAAGTTGCACACCTGCTACCAAGCCCATGATGGTATCCTTAAATACGAGCATGAGTACAGCGGCCGAAGCACCAAGAGCGGTGAGCACAGTTGTAGGATTCTTATCAATGAGAATGCTGACTACAATAATGAGAGCCACACAGATAACTACAATCTTGAGCATCTGATATACACCCTTGAGAGGTTGGTTCTTCAGGCTGTTCTGACGATTGGATAGCTCGTAAAACGACGAGAGCAGGCTACACAGGAGTTTGGCAACCACCGCTACAAGGTATACGGCATTGACACGCAGAAGCAGCGAAAGTATAGAGCTCCTCATTCCACCAAAGGCAAGCGGTAAAAGCACTGCAAGGAGCAGAGGCGGTACGAGGCGCGAGAGATCCACAAGAAGACCTTCGCTAAGGAAAATATCATCCCAAGTAGTACGAGTTTTATGCACCACCTTCTTCACCAAGGGAATGAAGATCCGGCGAAACAACAGATTAGCCACCATCACAATGAAGGCTATAACGACTGTAGCTGTAACCCAATAAAGCCATGTATGATTATCAAAGGCAACGCCAAGGGTGCTGAGGCGATGAAAGAGATTCATATCCTAATATAATATTGATAAATTAAAAGCTCTGCAAAGATATAAAAAGCGAACGAAAAACAACAAGCTTACCTGTTTTTTTCACAGCGAGCGGAAGCATCTTCGAGATTTATCTCAAAGATATAAAAAGCGAACGAAATAACACCATACGCATCTGAATATTTACAGCAGTGCGAGCATCATCCTTGTAGCATAGAAAAAAAAGAATTGGGAATCACCCAAGAGGCAATTCCCAATTTCAAATATTCAGTATTTCAATTCAGTTTACTTTACCTCCTCGAAGTCAGCATCCTGAATGTGATCACCCTGGTTGCCACCCTGTGCATTGTCGGCACCGGGCTGAGGACCTGCCTGCTGAGCACCAGCCTGAGCATACATCTCTGCGCTTGCAGCCTGGAAAGCAGTGTTGAGCTCGTTCATAGCAGCATCTACAGCTGCGAGGTCTTGTGACTTGTGAGCCTCTTTGAGTTTCTCAAGAGCAGCCTCGATGGGAGCCTTCTTGTCAGCAGGAAGCTTATCGCCAAGCTCCTTGAGCTGGTTCTCAGTCTGGAAGATCATAGAGTCAGCCTGGTTGAGCTTGTCTACCTTCTCGCGCTCCTTGCGGTCAGCCTCAGCATTTGCCTCAGCCTCAGCCTTCATGCGCTCGATCTCCTCCTTGCTGAGACCTGATGAAGCCTCGATGCGGATAGCCTGCTCCTTGCCGGTAGCCTTATCCTTAGCAGAAACCTTGAGGATACCGTTAGCATCGATATCGAAGGTCACCTCAATCTGAGGAACACCACGACGTGCGGGAGCGATGCCGGTGAGGTTGAACTGACCGATTGACTTGTTCTGAGCAGCCATAGGACGCTCGCCCTGGAGAACGTGGATGGTTACCTCTGTCTGGTTGTCAGCAGCGGTAGAGAACACCTCGCTCTTCTTGCAAGGGATAGTAGTGTTAGCATCGATGAGCTTGGTCATCACACCACCCATGGTTTCGATACCCATTGAGAGGGGAGTAACGTCGAGCAATACGATATCACCCACACCGCTCTCCTTGTTGAGTACAGCACCCTGGATAGATGCACCGAGAGCTACTACCTCGTCGGGGTTAACACCCTTTGAGGGAGCCTTACCGAAGTACTCCTGTACAATCTGCTGTACAGCGGGAATACGTGTAGAACCACCTACGAGGATTACCTCATCGATATCTGATGTGCTGAGTTTAGCATCAGCTACAGCCTTGCGGCAGGGCTCGATACAAGCCTGAATGAGGCTATGAGCCAAAGACTCGAACTTAGCACGTGTGAGGGTCTTCACCAAGTGGCGGGGAACACCTGCAACGGGCATGATGTAGGGGAGGTTGATCTCTGTAGAGGTAGATGAAGAGAGTTCAATCTTAGCCTTCTCTGCAGCCTCCTTCAAACGCTGGAGTGCCATAGGATCCTGTGTGAGGTCAGCACCCTCGTCGTTCTTGAACTCCTGTACGAGCCAGTCGATGATTACCTGGTCGAAGTCGTCACCACCGAGGTGAGTGTCACCGTTGGTAGAGAGTACCTCAAA
>JAFZFZ010000016.1 GCA_017557005.1 Bacteroidaceae bacterium
GACCGCGCCGATGGTACTGCGTTTGTGGGAGAGTAGGTAGCCGCCGTTTTTGATGAGAGGAGTTGTCCAGAAGGATGACTCCTCTTGTTGTTTATGGATAAATGCCAGGACGAGGGAGGATCAACTGGGTGAATCTAGGGAGGATAGAGAGTCTAGGAGGAACTAGGAATGCCTAGGAATGTCTACGATTGCTAGAGATTCTTTGGCATTCTAGATAATCTAGAAAACCTAGAGACTTCTAGTAAGGAACTAGGTAACCCTAGGGAGATCTAGGAAAACCTAGGAGATTATAGAATATCTTGAAATCCTAGGAAATCAAAGAACACATACCTCACCCTTGAGGAATCCTCAGAAATCTTTGTAAATCCAGAGCTCCCATAGAAAGTTTTTTCGCGATATATTAGATAATATAATTCTTTTTTATATTTTTGCATTGTAAAATGCTGAGAATGATGCATTATTAATGTTGAATTGCTCGGTTGCATTATGAATAACTAAAATCAATATATTATGAAAAAACTATTTGTTCTTTTTTCCCTATTATGTTTTAGCCTTGTAATATTCGGTCAACGAATGACGGATAAGCTTGATCGAGGTTTAGTAGCTCTTCCCTCTGGTAGTGGAAACTTCGTCAGTTGGCGTATTATGGCTGAAGAGTATTATGATGTAGAGTATAATATCTATCGTGATGGTGTTAAATTGAATTCTGCTCCATTAAAGGTTAGTAACTATACTGATACAAGAGGAACTTCAACCAGTAAATATCAAGTTGCTGCAGTTGTACGTGGGGTAGAACAGGAAAAATGTGCTGAGGTTGTTCGTTGGAATAATGGCTATTTGGATATTCCTATGCAGCCAGTATTGAATCGTAATGGACAGAATACCACTTCGAACTATACTCTCAATGATGTGTCGCTTGCAGATGTGGATGGTGATGGTATCTCAGAATTTATAGTAAAGCGTAATAGTAATACTGCTCGAGAGTATTCGACAAATAAGACCGATTTTCATCGTTTGGAATGCTATAATATTAAAGGAAAACGCCTTTGGTATATTGACTTAGGTCCTAATATGATTTCGGGTCCCGATGAACAGTATGATATTGTAGGCTATGACTGGGACTGTGATGGAAAAGCCGAGGTACTACTCCGTGGTGCTGATAACATGATCATTCATAAGGCTGATGGTTCAACTGTTGAAATTGGAAATATGAATTTTGACAGCCGTAACACCTTACAGAGTGATGCTAATATGGCTTATACACATACGGGTAATGAGTTCTTGCTCTATTTGAATGGTGAAACAGCAGAACCTTATGTGAATATGACTTATCCTCTTCCTCGTTTGGAGAGTGGTGAAACTGATCTAAATGCTGCTTGGGGTGACGGCTACGGACATCGTTCTACGAAACATTTCTTCGCAGCTCCCGTATTGGATGGTCGTAAAGCAAGCATCTTCTTGGCTCGCGGTGCTTATACTCGCCATCGCATGGTTGCCTTTGATGTAGATCCTATAACTCATCAGTTGACAGAACGTTGGCGTTGGAAGGATACCGGAGGTCAATGGTGGGGACAAGGTTACCACAACTTTGGTATTGCTGATGTCGATATGGATGGACGCGATGAAATTATATTTGGTTCTATGGTGATTGATGACAATGGTAAGGGATTGTCTACCACAGGCTTGGGACATGGTGATGCACAACACACGGGTGACTTTGACCCCTATCGTTGGGGATTGGAGCATTTCGCATGCAATGAGAGTTCGCCAGCAAATAATTACCGTAATGCAACTACCTCAAAAATCTATTATCGTCTGCAATCAACAGGTGATGACGGACGTGCTCTTTGCGGTAATTTTACCAATAGCTACCCTGGTTGTGTAGCAAAGAGTAATGGCAGTGGTGTTATCTCTACTGTTGCTGATAAGGTGCTTCCGAATGTGCCTGGATTTGACCTTAATTTCCGTATATATTGGGATGGTGACCTCTGTGAAGAGATCCTCAATAGTCCGGGTACGGAGCGCGAAGCTAAAATCGATAAGATTGTAGGAAGTAGCGTTAATCGGGTTTTTACATCAAACGGATGTAAGATGAATAACTGGAGCAAGAATAATCCAGGAGCGACAGGTGATATTATTGGTGACTGGCGTGAAGAATTAGTCTTGCGTACGGGTGATGATTCTAAATTGCGCATTTATACAACCTCTACAGCTACACCATATCGTATCTATACTTTGTGGCATGATCACCAATATCGTCAGGCCATGGTATGGCAGAGTATTGGATATAATCAGCCTCCTCATTTAAGCTATTTCCTTGGCGAATTGGAGGGTATTACCGTAGCTCCTCCTCCTTTGACAATGACTGGACGTGTTGAGGTTGCAAACAATGGAACTATCGGCTCTGAGTTAAATGATGAGCATGTTATCGTATGTGAAACCAATGATATGAATGTAACCATTGGGGAGGGTGTAGCGCCTCATGTGTTGACTTTTAATGTTCCGAGTTGGGTGCAAGGATCTACTAACAATAATAATATCACCTATGATAAGTTCACTTATACCATTGGTGGCGCTGGGCTTACTGGTGATGCACGATTGGTAAAACAGGGTGAGGGTATCTTGAATCTTCCTGCAGTAGATATGACGCACACTGGCAATACTGATATTTGGGGAGGTATTGTGAACTTTAATGGAACAATGAGAAATTCCAAGCTATGGCTTAATCGTTTCGTTGAATTTAATACTGATGGTGGTGTATTCCGTAAAATTGAGATGGATTATGCCTCAATTCTTCGTCCGGGTGGAGTGGATAAAATTGGTGAAGTGTCTACTGATACTTTCGCATTAAACTTTGGTGCCATTCTTGAACTTGATGTGAATGGAGCTATTCAAACATCGGACATTATAAAGGCAAGCCATATCTCGATTGAAACTAAATCATGGGAATATGGTCCTCAATACCTTACTCCTGTTATTCGTTTAGTACTTTCTGATGGAGGAGATTTGGCTGATGGTACTTATGTGATAGCTGAAGCGCAAACAGTTGATGGTGATCTTAATGCAATAAAACTTGAGGGTACTTGTGGAAAGAAATGTTTACTCGTTCATGAGAATGGTAAGGTCAACCTTATTGTACAGGGTGTACGAGATGCTGCTTTGGTTTTGTGGAATGGTAAGAATAGTTCAATATGGAATTATGCTGCTGAGATGAATTTTACAAATGCAGGTGAGGAAAGCTATTTTGTTGAAGATGATAAAGTTAGCTTTACTGACGAAGCAGAAGTGTTCAATGTGGAACTTGTAGGTGAGTTGCCGAGCGATACTGTATTTGTAGATAATACAAAAGCTTATACATTTAAGGGAACTGGTGCAATTGTAGGTGATGCAACACTCGTTAAACGTGGTGCCGGAAAGTTGACCATATCTACCGATAACACATATGCTGGTGGTAATCGTATTAGCGGAGGTGTGGTAAGTGTATCATCTTTGTCAAATGCGAACCAAGCCTTTGGTAATCTGGGTGCAGTGACGACCGATTCTAAGAAGTTTGTTATAGAGAATGGTGCAGTATTGCAAACAACAGCAGCTGTTCAAATGGGTTCTCCTATCCGTTTCGAGAGCGAAGAGGGAGGTGTCATTAACAATAGTCAGGACTTTGCAATGAACAAAGCTTTCTCAGGTACAGTACTAGAAAAACGAGGAGGTGGTTGGCTTAAAACTTACGCCTCAGGATCATCGCTCGGAAGAATGATTATCACCAGTGGTACAGTACAGAATAATTCGGGTGTCGCTGCAAAGGTTGTGGAACTGCGTGGTGGCTCACTAATAGATCAGGTAGGAACTTCAAATGAAGTTAATGTGCCGGAAGGAAAGAGTGGATCTTGGACTACTGCCAACCGCCAAACTTATTCAAATAAGATAACTGGATCTGGAAAGTTGACGGTTTATTGTGCTACGGAGCAGGGTAGTGGATGGGTCGCAACTCGTACACCATTGCAACTTAATGGCTCGGAATTTACAGGAACTCTTATACCTCAAGCAACGAATGCTAGTGATGGAAGATTTACACTTAATACAGCTACCGGACTTGCTTCAGGTACGATGGAAATTCCTTCTGGTATTACAGTGCAGAATACGGGTAAGGTATATACTATTGGTGAGCTTACAGGTAGCGGTTCTTTGGGTGAAGGTTGCGCTTTCTCTAATGGAACAAGTGTTGGAGCTAATACCTGGAAGGTTGGTGCCCTAAATACGGATTTCACCTTTAATGGCTCAATCGTTGGATCAGGAACCATATTTGAGAAGATTGGAACAGGTGTCATGACAATGACCGGCACAAGTAGCTTTACTGGTAAGGCGACACTATCAGAAGGTGCTATCTGCTTGAATAAGAGTGCAGCCAAATCGGGAATGCTTGGTACTGGTGCACTTACTGTGGCTAATGGAACTTCATTGTATGGTGTGGGAGTGCTCAGTAATAGCTCTACGGTAGTATCAAAGGGTGGACTTTTGCGTCCTGGATTGAAGGAAAATTCAACCTCAGGAGTACTTAAGTTTAGTGATAAGAACTTGACAATCAATGATGGTGCTACAATTCGTTTCTATATCGGAAGTCGTTCGTTGTATACTAAATTGACAGATGTGGGTGTCATGTCACTTCGAGGAACTTTGAAGGTGGATTTACGTGAGGATGTAGTATTAGAAGAGGGCTACGAATACCAACTATGGACAAGTAGTAGTACACGTTTGGCTACAACTACAGTATATGATTTGCCTACACTCCCAGAAGGTTTGGCTTGGGATACTTCTGATATAGAATCAGGTATTCTTCGTGTAGCAAAATCTGATGTAATTCAAGCGGTGAATGCAGAAGAAGAGGTGTCTTGTGTAGTCTATACGACCAATGGTATTGAGTGTGCGCGTTATGCTTGCAAATATACTGAAGTTATGCAGCGATTGTATGAAACAGCGTTGCCCAAGGGGGTATATTTGGTACATATGGTAGGTGGCTCTTCAGAGGTTGTGGAAAAATTCGTTGTGAAGTAGTAATCAATAGTATTTCAACTATATAGAGTAGGGGATTCAGTTTGTTGAATCCCCTATTATTTTATATATGATTTGACCGCAAAATATTTAACATTTCTCAGAATGAAAAAAGGTAAGATTTTATTGCTCTTTTTAAAGTTTTTTTGCAATTTTGCAGATTGATATCCGTAAATTGCATAATTGGGTAAAAAATATACAATAATTTATATACTATTTAAATGAAAAACAATTCAGAAAAACAACCAAGAAGGTGGTGGTTATTGTTGCCAGTAATGGCGGCAATGCTATTGACTACCTCCTGTCGAGAAGATTATTATCTCGACGAAGAAGAACCGTCATGGTTGGGCGAGAGTATTTACGATTTCTTGAATGAGGATGGTAAATACACCTATTATGTTCGCCTAATCGAGGACTTGGACTATGCTGAGGTGTTGGCCAAGACAGGTAGTAAAACGTTGTTTGTAGTGGATGATGCTACTTTCGACGCTTTCTTTAAAGCTAACGACTGGGGCGTAGAGTCGTACGAACAGCTGAGTCTTTCACACAAGAAGTTGTTGCTCAACTCTTCGATGTTGAACAACGTGTATTTCTCTGACATGTTAGGCTTAGGTGCTGGCCGTGAAGAAGGACAGACTTTGCGTCGTGTCACAGCAGTGTCTATCTATGACGATGTCTACAAAATGTCAGGTTCTAGTTTGCCTGAGTCTCCCTATTGGGACAAGTTTAGAGAAAAGGGTATTGTGTTGTTAAAAGATAATACTCCTTCTCCCTTGATTAACTTTACTCATGATTTTCTTGTAAAGAACAATATGACAAACGAAGATTATGCCATATTGACTAATCAAGATTCAAGCTATGTCTATAATAGAGCAGATGTTTTTGTTAATGGAGTACGTATTGTTGAACCTAACTTGAAGTGTAAGAATGGTGTAGTACATCGTTTGGAAAAATTAATAACTCCGCTGACAAATATGGCTGAGTTCATAACTAATGATTCTACTACGAAAAGATTCAGTCAGTTGATGAATCGCTTTGCAGCTCCTTATTATAGTCGTTCTGCATCGTTAGAATATCAGCGAATGTATGGTGGCTCAGATTCTGTATTCGTTAAGAAGTTTATGGCAACCCATGGACATAACACAGGTTTGAGTGTGAATTATTTGTCAGTAACAACAGACGCAACAGAAATTTATGCACCTGCTGATACATTGGTGGATAGTTATTTGAAATTCGATCCAGGTTGGAATGCATATGCTCTTTCTGATATTGTCCCCATGAATCAAGATATGGCTGTGATGTTTGTCCCCTCTGACAAGGCACTCGAGGCCTATTGGAATGGTGGAGGTGGTGAGTTCTTGAAAGACCGTTTCGGCAAGTGGGAGGATGTTCCTAATTATGTTATTGATGACTTTGTCAATAATCATATGAAATCTTCGTTCAAAGCGGCTGTTCCTAGCAAATTCTATCAGGTGAAGAACGACGGACAAGTTGATATGGGTATTACTATGGATGATGTAGAGCGTACTATTATGTGTAGTAATGGTGTGATTTATGTTACTAGTCGTGTATTCCCTCCAGTATCGTATGTGGCTGTGTCTGCTCCCACATTGGTAAATGAGAACATGAAGATTATGCGTTGGGCTATTGAACAATATGGCTTTGATGCATACCTCTTGTCTATGGACTCATACTATAGCTTTATTCTTCCAACTGATGATGCATTGAAGCACTATGTTGATCCATTGTCTATAGCAAAGAATGATCCAAGACTTTGGGAGTTCTATTATGACGAGAAGAGCAAACGAGTTAAGGCACGTCAATATAAATATGATTTAGATGCTCAGAAAGTTGTAGGTACAGAACTTAGTCCTGCGCCAACAAATGCTGAGGTAGATGATAGATTGGAGGATCTTATAGATAATCATATCATTGTCGATAGTATTGATATGTGTGCTGATGGAAAATATTATTATCGTACAAAGGCTAATGGTACAATTAAGGTAGAGGTGAACCCAAATGGTGGATTGAATGTGTTCGGTGGTTATCAACTTGAGAATGATGCTGCGATTCATGTGACTAATGATAACATCAAGGACCAAACCAAGGAAGGTAACGGAAAAACCTATATTGTTCCTTCAGTGATGCAGTCATCTATTAAATCTGTATATTCTGCCATCGCAGAGCGTGCTGGAACAGAAGAAGATCCCGGACCATTCTATGAATTCCAGAAGTTGATGATTGATGCTGGTGCCTTCTATACTGATGCTGATTTTGCTTCTTTCGGTCAAACTGTTGAATCATTCAATACTTATCATTATACACTCTATATCCCCTCTAACGAGGCTGTTCGTGCAGCTTTGGCTGCAGGTCTTCCTACTATGGAGCAAGCAGAGGAATATATTAAAACACAAGAGGATAACTATTGGTTTGATGAAGAAGATTATAGAGATTCAATCCGTAGCATCATTGCAGACTTTGTAAACTATCATATCCAAGATAATTCCGTTTATATTGGTGGTGGTAACAATGTTGGTAACTTTGAAACTAGCACGTTGGATGAAATTACCGGTACTTTCTGTCGTTTGAGTGTTGCAGGTAGTAATACTGAAATCTCAATTGAGGATGGTGCAGGCAACACTTTGCTGGTTGATACTTCAGATCCTGCCTTATACAACATTATGACTCGCGATTACTTGTTTGATAATAAGGATATTCAACAGTCTAAACAAATTGAGACCTCTTCGTTTGCTGTAATCCATCGTATCCCCAATGTCTTGTATCATAAGAAAAACCAGATTGAGGGATACATTGAGAAAGTGAAACGTATTCAGGAGCACTTCTCTTCTAACGAATAATGGCTATGAGAAACAGATTATATATATTAGTAATGATGCTCTGTGTGAGCATATCTTCGGCTTTCGCTCAAGTAATTGTTACAGGTACTGTTGCTGATGCGATAGAGCCGTTGATGATGGTGAATGTTGTTGAAGTTGACGAGGCTGGACGTTTCGTTGAAGCAACTACAACAGATATGAATGGTAACTTCTCAATGCGTGTTAAGAATACGAAGGATAAGTTGCAGTTCTCTTATATTGGCTATGCTACACAACTCTTGCCGATAGGCGATCGTAAGGTTTTCAATATTGTAATGAAAGATGAGAACCTGATTGAAGAAGTTGTGATTAAGGCTACAGTAAAAAGAAGTACCGGTGGTCTTGAAATCCCCGAACGAGAAATCTCTGCTGCAGCTCAGAGCCTGAAGATGACCGAATTTGAGGGTCTGAATTTTACTTCTGTAGATGAAGCCTTGCAGGGACGTATTGCGGGTCTTGATATTGTAATGAATTCAGGTAACCTCGGTAGTGGTACTACTATGCGTCTGCGTGGTGTGTCATCAATCAATGGTAATGCTGAACCTCTTATCGTTGTGGATGGTAACGTTTTTGAGACTACAGGTAACGATGAGTTTGACTATGCAAGTGCTAATGAAGAGAAATTTGCTGAATTACTTTGTGTAAACCCTGATGATATTGAATCGATTGATGTATTGAAGGATGCTGCTGCAACTGCAATATGGGGTTCGCAAGGTGCTAATGGTGTAATCTCAATTAAGACAAAGCGTGGTTCTCGTGGTCCTACGATGGTTGACTATTCATATGGTTTGAACGTAACTTATCAGCCCGATGGTATTCGCATGCTTAATGGTGACGATTATACTATGTTCATGAAAGAGGCATATTTTAATCCCAACCTGAATGATGAAGCTGCTAACTTGCGTGAGTTGAACTATGATCCTTCATTCTCAGAATATCGTATGTTCAATAACAACACTGATTGGGTAGATGCCGTTAAGCAAGTAGGAACAAAGCATTCACATTATATCTCACTTTCAGGTGGTGGTGAAAAGGCAAACTTCCGCGTGTCTGGAGGTTATGATACGGAATCAGGTTCAATCATTGCGCAGAGTTTGGATCGTCTTTCTACTCGTGTGAATCTTGACTATTGGGTGTCTGAGCGAATCAAGATTAAGTCAGACTTTAACTTGACTTATACTGATAACAAGCGTAACTATTCAAATCTCTTAGGTGCTGCCTATTTGAAGATGCCTAATATGGCTATTTATCGTGAAGATGCTAATGATAATCCAACAGGTGAGTATTATCTTGCATTGCAGACAATGCCTGACGCGCTTAAAAGCCAGCGTGAATTGATTAACCCTATAGCTGAAGCAAACTTGGCTAAGAATGAATATCGTTCTTATAACTTGAGCGCTTTGTTCCAAATTGTCTACGACTTGTTGAGTCCTAATTCTGATGGTCATCAGTTGGATTATGAGGGACAAGTGCTTATGACCGTATTTAATGACTATACGGACAAGTACTATCCTCGTGAATTGTCAACTTTGTCGTGGAATAATGAGTCAGTAAATAGTTCGGAACAGAGTTCTGGTAAGAGCGTGGCTTTCCAGACACGTCATACCTTGACCTTTACACCTAAATTTGACAATGACGATCATTTCTTGACAGCAATGGCTCGTATGGAGGTGAATAATGGTGATGGTAGTGGATATGGTACTGTGTCATACGGTCTTCCCTCTGGTGATATCACCTCTTCTACTGCACAAGGTCAATTAAAGAATATGTGGACAAATCAAAGTCAATGGCGCAGTGTATATTTCACTTACCAGAGCCACTATTCATATAAGTCAAAGTATGCATTGACCTTGACTGGACGCGTGGACGGAAGTACAAAGTTTGGTCCTGGTAATCGTTGGGGATTCTTCCCTTCTGTATCAGGTCGTTGGAACATCAGTGATGAAGCTTTCATGGAAGACATTGATTGGTTGTCAATGTTGTCAATTCGCCCAGGTGTTGGTCAAGTAGGTGTTCAGCCTGGTGCAGAATATTTGCATTTCAGTAAATATTCTCCGACAGATGTCTATGGTGACATGTCTGCAACTACGCCTAATAATATTCGTCTCTCTGATTTGAAGTGGGAGACTAAGACTACCTGGAACGTTGGTACTGATATAGGTATCTTCGATGATAAATACACAATGGATATCAACGTGTATTCTCAATTGACGAAAGACCTGTTGATGTCAAATGTGCGTATCCCTTCTTCTACAGGTTATGGCTCTTTGTCATGGAAGAATGTCGGAACCATGCGTAACCAAGGTTGGGAGTTGAATATCAATGGTAACAAATGTGTAAAGGTTGGCGACTTCTCTGCAGGATTCAATGTTACATTGGGTAACAACGTAAATGAAATTGTGGAGATGGATGAAACCGTATTGGCAAGTCTAAACAAAGATTTCGACTATGCCAATGGTTCTTATTTGACCCGTGTGCAGGTTGCTAATGCTTTCGGTTCTATATATGGATTCCGTTATAAAGGTGTATACCAGTACAGCGAATATATTCCTGGTGAGCAGGAGAGTGCTCCTGTAGCTCGAGATGCTAAAGGTAACGTGATAACCGACGAGAAAGGTGATCCTATACCCATGATGTTCAACTATGGTGATACCAACTATGAGTTCCAGGGTGGTGATGCTATCTATGAGGATGTAAACCACGATGGTAATATCAACGAGTTGGATATTGTATATTTGGGTAACTGTAACCCCTTGTTTACTGGTGGATTTGGTTTGCGTCTCTTCTATAAGCGTTGGTCTATGAATATGCAATTCAACTATCGTTATGGTAGCAAAGTGTTGAATATCGCAAAAATGAACGCTGAAAATATGCATAGTAACAATAATCAGAGTTATGCTGTAAACTGGCGTTGGCGCACCGAGGGTGATGTGACCACCATTCCTCGCGCATTGCATAATGCAGGTTACAATTTCTTAGGAAGCGATCGTTTTGTTGAGGATGGCTCTTTCTGTCGTCTTAACTATTTGCAATTGTCATATAACCTCGATCCCGAGATTGCTAAGAAAATGGGTATTCGTAAGGCAACATTGTCAATGTCGGCAAACAATCTCTTTAATTGGACCCGTTACTCTGGTGTAGACCCCGAGGTTGGTTATGGTGGCATGGGATTAAGTACTGATAACTCTCAGACTCCTCGTCCCAAATCATTTACATGTAGACTTAATGTGACATTCTAAAGGTGAAAGTACAATGAAAAGATTAATTAATAATATTAAATATACAGCAGCTGCGTTTTGCGCAGTAGTCTGCATGTCATCATGTGAGGACTTTCTAAGTACTGTCCCTTTGAATGATATCGTACTTGAAAACTTCTGGGAAAATGAGGCTGAGGTAACCTCTGTAGTAACATCTTGCTATAGCGGAATGGCCGACCAAGAGTTTTTGAAGCGTGCAATGATGTGGGGTGAGTTGCGTTCGGATAATGTGACGAAAGGATTGATTAATAAAGATGTAAAATATGTTAATCATGTCCAACTCCCCGAAATGTTGGATGGTAATATTCTTCCTAACTATGAGATTGCCGATTGGTCAACTTTCTATCGAGTAATCAATCGTTGTAATACCGTGTTGCATTATGCTCCGGAGGTGTTGGAACGTGATCCGGATTTCAATGAATCTGAATGGTTGGCAATGGAGGCCGAGATGCTTACCTTGCGTGCATTATGCTACTTTTACTTAGTGCGTTCATTCCGCGACGTACCCTTTGTGTCAGAACCCACTATTGATGATAGCAAGCCATTCATTAAACCAGCTTCCGATCCTGATAGTGTGTTGAATGTCTTGATTGCAGATTTGAAGAAGGCTGAACTCTATGCAGTAAAGGAGTATCCAATGAATACGACCTCTTCGGAGATTTCGTATACTAAGGGCCGTATCACCCAGCAGGCAGTTTGGTCACTTATGGCCGATATCTACCTTTGGATGGGACGCTATGATGAATGTATCACCTATTGTGAGAAGGTCATTGCTGCTAAGATTGAAGAGGCTGAAGAGGAGCGTATGTCCTATGAGGGTAAATATCCCTTGATTGCAAACATGAAGGCAAGTGCTTCAAGTAACAAGCATCAGGCATACTATGAGATCTTCGGTGTCGGAAACTCTTTTGAGAGTATCTTTGAAGTACAGATTGATTACAACTACGATTTAAAGAATCGCGGTGATCTCCTTCGTGCTTATTATGGTGCTGCTGATGTGGATATGGGTGCTTACTCTGTTGCCTCATTCATTGGCGATGGTGCTAAGGAAGGTAATGATATCTTTGCCAAGACAGATATCCGTCCCTATGAATTGTTTGATGTAGAGGATGTCAACCAATATTCTATCCGCAAGTATATCACCCGTTCGGTTGATGATCTTGGCAATGCTTCGAAGCGTATGTCAGAGTTTACTAACTGGATATTCTATCGTTTGACTGACGTAATGCTGATGGAGGCAGAGGCGTTAGTAGAGCGTAATGATACATTGAAGAATGATTTGCGCTATGCTTTTGATTTGACCAACGCTGTGTATCGCCGTTCTAACTTGGCTGCCGCTGAGAAGGACTCATTGACCTTCTCTACCTATGGTTCTCAAATTAAGATGCGTGAATTTGTGCTTCTTGAGCGTCAACGCGAGTTGATGTTGGAAGGCAAGCGTTGGTTTGACCTTGTGCGCATGGCACGTCGTGATGGCACTAATGGCCCGATGCTTGATTTGGCTAAGCGTAAATATAACAAGCCTGATGCTGTTAAGAGTAAGTGGATTAAGCCCGATATGCTTTATCTGCCTATATTTGAAGACGAGCTCAAGGTAAATACGCTTTTGAGACAAAATCCCGAATATGAGACTGAAGAAACTATATCAACAGCTAAATAAATTCAGCCATGAGAATAAATAAATATATTGTAACAATTAGTTCCTTGTTTACATTACTGTTTACAAGTAGTTGTGTAGAGGAACTCAAGACGGAGAATTATTACACATTCACCGGTGAGATGATTACCGATTATCTGGAGAATAGAGAGGAGCGCTTTAGTGATTTCACCTATGTTCTCGGACGTTCGGGAGTGAAGGAGTTATTGGCTGCTTATGGAAACTATACTTGTTTTGCTCCAACAAATGATGCTTTTGCAATCTATTTGGCTGAGCGCGGAAAAACGAGTGTAGAGGAACTTACAGATGAGGAGTGCGATACCATTTCGTATGGTCATGTGATCAAATCGGAACTCGATTGTTTTATGACAACTGATATGGATAATGGTGTATTGGGTACCGCCAACATGAATGATCGCTATATTCAGATTTATATCGATTCATTGACAGGTGACTTCTTTATCAACCGTAACTCTAAGATAATCGTTAAAGATGAAGAGGTAGAGAATGGAGTGGTACACGTTGTTGACCATGTGTTGATGCACTCGATTGCTGGTCTTCCTGATTTGATGATGGAGAATCCCGATATTAGTCTCTTCTGTGAAGCTATGCAGTTGACACATTTCCAGGATTCATTGCAATTGTACATGGATGACACCTATGTTGCCCCTGGTATTAATGGTGATCGATATAACCGTCATGGTTGGGATACTTGGTATCCTCAGAAGCGTCGTTTTGGTTATACTGGTTTCATTGAGACCAACGATGTGTTTGAGAAGATGGGTATCACCACTGTCGAGGAATTGGCAGCTTATGCTAAGAGTGTTTATGATGTTACTTTCCCTCAAGATGCAGGTAAGTACGATGACGATCCTACTCATCCGAAGAATCCGCTTAATCGCTTTGTGGCTTACCACTTCTTGGATCGTAAGGTATACGCAAGTGAGAACCAGATGTTTACCTATATGCACTATCCTGAAGGATCTTATGATGCATACGATTTCTATGAGACAATGTGTAAAGGTACTATTTTGAAGGTGCAGATTGGTCGTCGTTCAGAATGGAAACTTTATCTCAATCGCCGTTGGGACGTGCAGTATCAGGTGCGTGGCTCTATTATTGACAGAACTACTTCATATGATGGTAATAACGGTGTATACTATACGATTGACCAACCGTTGGTGTATAGTAGCGATGTAACCATGAAGGTGTTGAATGACCGTATGCGTTTTGATGCCGGTACCTTGATGCCTGAGTTGGCAACTAACGGAATCTATCGTAACCAAGAGGATAAGTGTTATCAGATTCCCAATGGTTATGTGAAGAATTTGATAATGTACCAAGAGGCAATCGTTTGGTATTCACATCCTGTTTGGGGATTCTGGTGCTGGTATGGTGATGAAATTATCGCTATGGGTCAGTATGATTTTGCTATCAAATTGCCCCCTGTTCCCGAAGGTACATATGAAATTCGTTATGGATATGTGCCTATGACACAGCGTGGTGTTTCTCAGGTATATGTGGATAACATTCCTTGTGGTATTCCTATTGATTTGAAGATGAATGCTTCTGGTTCGCCCAATCCTAAGATTGGATGGTTCTCTGAAGATGGACTCACGAAGGATGAGATTGTGCGTAACGATAAGGCGATGCATAATCGTGGTTATATGCGTGCTCCTGACACTCAGACTATGGGTAGCAGCGAGAGTGATATGGCGCCTATTCATCAAAATATCCTTCGCCGTATTGTTGCTACAGAGTATCTCACTAATGATAAAGACCATTATATCCGTTTCCGTGCGGTAGATGAGAAGGGTGAAGAATTTATGTTGGATTATATCGAACTCTGCCCCAAGAGTGTATACGATAATCCGACTGTACTTGAAGATCGTCACTAATCTAATAAAAACATGAATAAGACTATGAGATATATAAAGAATATACAACGTATTGGCTTATTGCTGATGTTGCCTTTGGCGTTCGCAAGTTGTACTGATGTCTGGAATGGACATTATGATGTGGACAACCAAAAGCAAGTGGCCGATAAGTCACTTTGGGAGGAGATTGCATCACGTCCAGAGTTGCAAGGTTTTGCAGAGTGCTTGAAGCAACATGGTTATGATGTGATGCTTGATGGTGATCAAGTATATACCGTATTTGCTCCCCAGGGTACTATGAATATTGAAGGACTTTCCGATCAGAAGGTTAAAGATGAGGTGCTTGAAAATCACATCGCTCGTTTCGCTCATTCAGCCAATAGCGCAACCCGTGATAAGGATGTCTTGATGCTGAATGAGAAATTGGTAACCTTTACTCAGTCGGGTGAAGCCTACACATTTGGAGATGTAGCTTTGAGTGAGAGAAATATTATTGCTAAAAATGGTGTGCTACACGTTATAAGTAGTCAAGTACCATTCTTCTATAATGTTTGGGACTATCTTACTACCTCTCCTTCTTACAGCAAGATTTGTGACTTTATGTATTCGTTTAATGAATACGAATTAAATGAAGAGGCTAGCGTGAAGGGTCCTATTGTTAATGGTTTGCAAACCTATGTCGATTCAGTTGTTGAGATAAGAAACGAACTTCATTACCTCTTGGGTATGTTGAATGACGAGGATAGTACATATACTATGGTGCTTCCAACCAATAAAGCTTGGGAGGCAGCTTATGAGCGTATATATCCTTATTATAATTTCAGTACTAAGAATGAGGAGCGTGACTCATTGCAAGATCTTTACACCAAGTTAGGTATTGTTAATGATCTCGTGTTCAGTCATACCGTACAGGTTTCTCCCGAAGATTCACTGATTTCTACATCAGAGAATGTATTCTATAATCCTTTTGACTATATTTTGTCGGATTTTGGTTCATTTGATGATGCGGTTGTTTGCAGTAATGGTAATGTATTTGTAGTTGATTCTCTGCGTTATTTCCCTTGGGATTCTTGGCATGAGACATTGAAGATTGAGGCCGAGTATACCAATACTCATGTAATTAAGGAGTCTACTACAAATGAGTATAATCGTACTATTCCGTTCTCTGATCCTTTGTATTCGAAGGTTTCAAAGGGCTCATACCTGGAATTGGTGCCTGCAAAATCAAGTTCAAAGACAGAGGTCGATTTCAATGTTTGGGACGTTTTGTCAGCGTCTTACGATATTAAGGTAGTATTCCTGCCTCAGCGTTTAGCTACAGACAAGAGTATAGGCATTAAACCTAACTTTATTGAGGCTTCGCTGAGTTATATTGATGCGAAGGGTAGAACTCAGTCTCAGAAGTTAGCTCAAGCTAAGGACTCTTTGTTCGTGGATCCTACTCGCATTGATACTGTGCATGTTGGAACATTCCAGTTCCCAGCAACGACCTATGGCGAAGAAACTGCTTCAATTAAGTTGAATGTTAAATTCGCTGGAGGCTCTAAGACTACAAATATGTCGCGTACTATGTTGATTGACTGCGTGATTTTCGAACCGACAAAAGAATGATAGATTATGAAGAATATTAAGAATCATATACAGTTTGTGTTGTGCTGCTTAGTAGCAGGTAGTATGTCGATGGCTACTTCCGATGTATATGCAGCAATGCCCGAAGAGGCTGTACAACAAACCGAGAAGACGCTTACTGTTAGTGGCGTAGCTTATGATGCAGCAACACGTACTCCGTTGGCTGGTGTTCGAATTGTGGCTCATGGTAATGCAAAATATTCGGTTATGACCAATGAAACTGGCGCCTATAGCCTTGAGGTCCCAGCCTATGTTACCTTGCTTGATTTCACTGCACCTGGTTACAATTTGGTTCAGATGGCAGTGAGTGAGAAGGCACAAGAGGTGTTCATGTATTCAGAACAATTCTCTAAGGATTATAGTTCAATGGTTCAGATTACAGATATCGCTTCGGCTGAGGACTTTGCATTGAGTACAGCACTTTCTATAGATCAAGAGATTGGAACTCATCTCGGTGGCGATTTGAGATCCATCACTCGTAGTGGTACTCCTGCTATGGGATCTGCTATGTTTATTGGAGGTCTTAACTCATTAAATGCAAATGCTCAGCCCCTTATCGTTCTTGATGGTGTGTTCTTAGATCAGCAGTATGGTCGTGAAGCATTGCATGAGGGACATTATAATAACGTGTTGTCGGCTATCAATGTGAACGACATTGAGAAGGTTACCGTGCTCAAGAATGCTACCGCTTTGTACGGAACAAAGGGTTCTAATGGTGTTATTATCATTGATACCAAGCGTAGCACTAGCATGGCTACCCGCATTGAGGCTAACGTGATGGCAGGTATTGAGTTTATGCCTGAGCGTCCTTCAATGATGAATGCAAGTCAGTATCGTATGTATGCTTCTGAATTGATTGGTAGCACAGGTACTGAGCTCACCAAGTTTAAGTTCCTGAATGAGGATCCCAATTACTATTATTATAATATGTATCACAATGAGACTAATTGGGACGATTATGTATACCGTGAGGCTATCACCCAAAATTATAATATCAGCGTTCAAGGTGGTGATGAAGTGGCCGATTATAACCTATCGTTGGGATATACTGGTGCAGAGAGCACACTTGACTGCAATAATTTTAGCCGTATGAATCTCCGATTCAATACTGATATTAAGTTGATCGGTAACTTGAGTACTCGTTTCGATGTTGCTTATAATTATAATACACGCAACCTGCGAGAAGATGGTATTATTGAGGACTTCAGCGCTGAAACCATATTGTCGCCTAACTTCTTGGCTTTGATTAAGGCTCCCTTCTTGAACCCTTATCGTCAGGACGTCAATGGCGATGTTACAACCTTTGTTTCTGATGCCGATGATTTTGCAGAGGGATTTGGCTTGAATACCTCTTGGGCCAATCCTGTAGCAATCAATAAGTACGGTGAAGGAAAGAATAAGAATCGTTTGGAGTATAGTATGTTTAATATCTCGGTTGCTCCTCGTTACGATTTCAATAGTAATCTTTATGCTACCACATTATTCTACTACGCTTTGTCAAACAACAACCAACGTTCGTTTGTGCCTATGACAGGTACTCCCACCTTCTATATTGATGGTGTTGGTGCTTCGAGCAACCGTGCGGCTGCGTTCAATGCCAAGCAGGAGTCTTTGTTCAGCGATACTAAGATTGATTGGACTTATCGTCACAAGGCTCACTATTTGAATTTGATTGGTGGATTCCGTTTCACCAATGACAATTATGTGTCAACTGCGCAGGAGGGTCATAATACAGGTAATGACAAGACACCTAACGTTTCCGGTTCGCTCAATTTTAGTGATGTAGGTGGTGTTGATGATACATGGCGTTCATTTGCTTATTATGCAAATGCTGATTACAACTATATGTACAAGTATTTCTTGCAAGGAGGTTTGTCAATGGAGACTACTTCGCGCTTTGGTAAGGATGTAGATGCTGGTCTTAAGTTGGCTGGCGTACATTGGGGACTGTTCCCTTCATTGCAGGGTGCTTGGTTGATTTCTTCGGAGAATTTCTTTGATCGTAAGAAGTGGGGTCTTAACAACCTTAAGCTCAGCGTAGGTTATGATATGTCGGGTAATGATGATATTGCTATTAGCGCATCACGTACTAGTCTGGCCGCCAATCGCTTCTTGAATGGTTCTATTGGTCTTGTTCTTAACAATATCGGTAATACAGGTATTCAGTGGGAGACAACACACCGTTTCCGTGCAGGTCTTGATATGACTCAAACCAACGATATTTTTGGTCTTTCTCTGAATTTCTTCAAGAGCTATACTAACAACTTGTTGACATTGAAGTCGTTGCCTGAGATCACTGGTGAAGGCTACTATTGGTCAAATGATGGCTCTTTGGAGAATATCGGTGTTGATTTGGGCCTTCGCTTCAAACTTATCAATAGTAAGGATTGGAGATGGGAAGTAGGCGCAAATGTTGCAGCATATAAGAATGAGATTACTTCTCTTCCTGATGGCGACTACACCACAAAGATTTATGGAGCGAATGTACTTACTGCTGTAGGCAAACCTGCAGGTGTTTTCTATGGTTATAAGACAGCAGGTGTATATGCCACACAGCAGGAGGCCGATGAGGCAGGTCTTACCATTGTATCTACTACAGGCGAGAAAACTCCCTTTGGCGCTGGTGATATGAAGTTTGTAGATAATTATGTTGATGGTGTTATCAATGAGAAAGATATGGAGGTTATCGGCGATCCCAATCCTGATTTCTATGGTAACTTCTATTCAAGCCTTTCATACAAGCGTTTCACTTTGAATATGAATTTCAACTATTCATACGGTAACGACATCTACAACTATCAGCGTTCACAATTGGAGAGTGGTTCACAGTTCTTCAATCAGACCACAGCACTCAATCGTCGTTGGATGGCTGAGGGACATCAAACTGATATTCCTAAGGCTACATTTGGTGACCCCATGGGCAATGCACGTTTCTCAGACCGTTGGATTGAGGATGGTTCATATCTCCGCTTGCGCAGTGTGACATTGAGCTATGAGTTGCCTGTAAGTTCTGTATGGTTGCAAGGTCTTACCGTATGGGCTACTGCTAATAACCTCTTCACACTAACCAACTACTTGGGAAGCGATCCTGAGGTATGGGCAGGTAACTCTGTATTGTATCAAGGTATCGATCGTGGTCTTACTGCACAAGGTCGTAGCGTGTTGATGGGTATTAAGATTAACCTCTAAAAAAACTATTATGAAAAGAAAATCAATATTCTATACGATAGCGTTGTGCTCTGTGTTGAGCATTTTTACAGCGTGCGAAGATTTGTTTGATGTTACCTCTTCATCAGTACAGTATGAAGGCAGTCATGAACTCAATTCTTCATCCGATAGTTTGTACTCTGTTATCGGTATTTTGAGTAAGGTGCAAACTATCGCCGATCGTACAGTGCTCTTTGGTGAGTTGCGTGGTGATTTGGTTGATGAGAATGTGAATACTGAGAAGGATTTACGTGAGATTATCAATCACAATGTAGGATCTGATAACAAATACTACAATTATAGTGATTACTATGCTGTAATCAACAACTGTAACTACTTCCTCGCTAAAGTCGATACCACTGTTTTGGTGTCAAACCAAAAGGTGTTGTTGCGTGAGTATGCAGTTGTGAAGGCCATTCGTGCCTGGACCTACTTGCAGATGACCCTTATCTACAAGTCGGTACCCTTCATCACCGAGCCTATTCTTACTGTAGTAGATGCTGAGAAGGACTATCCTTATTACACTTTCGAAGATATGTGTGATTACTTCATTGCCGACTTGTTGCCCTATATTGATACTGAGTATCCCAATTATGGTGAGATCAACAAGATTGATGCAAAGAAGATGTTCTTCCCTATTCGTTTGCTTTTGGCAGACATGTACTTGTGGAAGCAAGATTATGCAAAGGCATATCAGTATTATGCCGAGTATATGTATAAAGAGAGTTTAGGAACTTTGTCTACCGGAGCTTATGTAACATCGTTTAATGCGACTACTGGTAATATTATGGGTGTAGCAATATCTACCTCAACTTCAGAGAATATTACTGTTATTCCCATGTCAGAGAGCAAGTTGAATGGTACAGTCACAAACCTCAATAACATCTTCAGTTCTACTGATGTCAACGAGGGTAAGCGTCCTGTTTCTCCTTCGTATGCATGGAAAGAGAATGCAGAAAAACAAGACTATGCGTATGAGCAAAATACTACTACCATTCGTCATCTTGCCTGTGGTGACTTGCGTGCATTTCGCGACTATGGATGGGAGAAATGGTACGACGGAAGCTATAGCCCCAGTCATTCTTTGACAGAGGATCCCTATAAGGTAGATGTTGAGAGTAAATATCTTGTTAATAGCAAATATTCTAGCAATTACAATTTGCCCATCTATACTGTTTCTAATGTATACCTCCGTATGGCTGAGACGCTCAATCGCATGGGTGAAGTTGAGAAGGCATTTTCAATATTAAAGAATGGTGTTTCATCTATCAATATCATTGATGGTGAGGTAACACTGGTGAATTCAACAGCTGAGAATACCAGTTATGCAGGTATTCATGCTCGTGGTACTGGTGCTGCATTCAAGAATGATGAGTATCTGCTTCCTAATTACGATGATTTCGTACCTTCAAGCGTAGAACCCACTGAAGTTTATTATCTCGTTAATGATACACGTTATGATGCTTCTTCTGGTGTGGTAGGTGATACAATCGTGTATTCAACTACCTATCATTCAACCGACGAAGGTACTTATGGAATGCATGAGTATATGGAGTGGCGTACTCCCGACCGTAAGAAGGACAAGGAGAGCCCCGATACCCTCATCATCACTCGCTATCCGAAAAACTATCTCGTCGATAAGGTAGAGGAACTCATTGTTGATGAGTCTGCTTTGGAAACCGCTTTCGAAGGTAACCGTTTTTATGATCTCATGCGTGTTGCTCTTCGTCGTAACGATCCCACCTATCTGGCTGATAAGGTAGCTCATCGTAAGGGTGGTGCTCATGCGCGTAATGAAGTGCTGTTTGATCGTCTTTCAAACCCCGATAATTGGTTCATCAACCGCAATTAAGCACAATTATATACGACATCAGATGGCAAGCAGCATACGTTGCTTGCCATCTGTTTTTTATTCATCTGAATTGATTCCCTATAATCTGTTAGTTGGCTTAATGGGGGAATTGGCTTCAAAACTTGCGCAAGTCACGCAAAGTGCGTACCTTTGTAGCCAGAATGTGTGGCTTGCCATGGCATAGGTCCTAATGGCGAGCCTATATAATGAATAAAGCACAGACAATATACATGTTATGAACGAAATAGAAAGAAGACGTACCTTTGCGATCATCTCGCACCCTGATGCCGGTAAGACAACCTTGACTGAAAAACTCCTCCTCTTTGGAGGTCAGATCCAGGTGGCTGGTGCCGTGAAGTCAAACAAGATTAAAAAGAGCGCTACATCGGACTGGATGGAGATTGAAAAGCAGCGTGGTATTTCGGTGACCACTTCAGTGATGGAGTTTGACTATAAGGACTATAAGGTAAACATCCTCGATACTCCGGGTCACCAGGACTTCGCTGAAGATACCTTCCGTACGTTGACTGCCGTTGATAGTGTTATCATCGTTATAGATAGCGCTAAGGGTGTGGAGACTCAGACTCGCAAACTGATGGAGGTGTGCCGTATGCGCAATACGCCTGTAATCATCTACGTCAATAAGATGGACCGTGAGGGTCGTGATCCCTTCGAATTGCTCGATGAACTGGAGGACGAACTGAAGATCAGTGTGCTCCCTTTGAGCTGGCCTATCGAACAAGGTGCTCGCTTTAAGGGCGTATACAATCGTTACGAGCAGAAGTTCGACCTTTATACTCCGAGCAAGCAGGTTGTAACTGAGAAAAAGGAGATTGACATCAATAGCAACGAACTGGAAGAGAATATCGGTGAGGCACAAGCAGAGAAACTGCGTGCTGATCTCGAACTCATCGAGGGTGTATACCCAGAGTTTAATGTAGAGGATTACCTCTCGGCCACTGTTGCTCCTGTATTCTTCGGCTCAGCATTGAACAACTTTGGTGTGAAGGAGTTGCTCGACTGCTTCGTTGAGATTGCTCCCAGCCCACGTCCTACTGCAGCTGTAGAACGCGAGGTTGTGCCTGCCGAGGAGAAGTTTACCGGCTTCATCTTCAAGATTACTGCAAACATTGACCCCAACCACCGCTCCTGCGTAGCCTTCTGTAAGGTATGCTCAGGTAAGTTTGTGCGCAATGCTCCCTACTTACATATTCGTTCGGGTAAGACCATGCGTTTCTCTTCGCCCACTCAGTTTATGGCTCAGCGCAAGAGCACCATCGACGTGGCTTATCCCGGTGATATCATCGGTTTGCCTGATACCGGTAACTTCAAGATTGGTGATACGCTCACCGAGGGCGAGATGCTTCACTTCAAGGGTCTTCCTTCATTCTCTCCTGAGATGTTTAAGTATATTGAGAATGCCGATCCCATGAAGACCAAGCAATTGGCTAAGGGTATCGACCAACTTATGGGTGAGGGTGTAGCTCAGCTCTTCGTGAACCAGTTCAATGGACGTAAGATCATCGGTACCGTAGGTCAGCTCCAGTTCGAGGTTATCCAGTATCGTTTGGAGAATGAGTACAATGCCAAGTGTCGTTGGGAGCCTGTAAGTCTATACAAGGCTTGCTGGATTGAGAGTGATGATCCTGCCGAACTTGAGGCATTCAAGAAACGTAAGTACCAGTTTATGGCCAAGGATATTGAGGGACGCGACGTGTTCCTTGCCGATAGTGGCTATGTGTTACAGATGGCACAGATTGACTTCAAGAATATCCGTTTCCATTTCACCAGCGAGTTCTGATAACTATTCTATATAAAAAGTAGCGAGCCTCTTTGTAAGGGGCTCGCTACTTTTTTATCGATCAATCAATCTTTGCACGTATCTTTGTGAGGTATTGTTTCATGCCCTCGGCATCGCGCTCTTCGATGATCTGTAGTAGTTCCTTGAGCTCGCGGCGTATGTTTTCAACCTGTCCTGGTGTGCGGGGGTTGAAGAGAATCTCTTGCAGTAGGTAGTCATCCTCTCCCAGCAAGCCCTTGGCAATTGCCATGTGCTTTTTGAAAGTGGTACCTGGAGCCTCCTGCTTCTTCATGATGGCTGCAAACACGAAGGTCGATACGAAAGGGATGGAGAGCGAATAGGCCATGGTTTCATCGTGCTCATCAAAGGTATACTCAAAGATGTTCAATCCCAAGTTTTGGTATAGATCCTTGAAGAAAACCTTGCCCAAGTGGTCGCTTTCGCTGATAATGATGGCATTCTCATTGCTCAGATTGCTGAGGCTGGCAAAGGTGGGGCCAAACATCGGGTGCGTACTCACGAAGCGGAATCCACTGTTGCGGTAAAACTCGGGCAGCTGAGTCTTCACTGATGCGATATCGCTCAAGATACAATCTTTGGGCAAGGCTGGTATCACTTGCTTGAAAGCCTCGATGGTATACTTTACAGTGGCGGCATTGATGACGAGTTCGGGAGCAAAGTCGCGTATCTCGTCCAATGTGGTGAATCTACACGTGTTGTACACAAAGCGCAAGCGCTTCGGATCGATGTCGTATACTGCCGTTTCGTGTTGGAAACTGAGCAGGTCTGTAAAGAATGAGCCCATCTTGCCGGCTCCGAGAATGAGTATTTTCATAAAATAGGGGCTTCTTACTTGTTAATGATTTCCATCTGCTGGCGTACCGACTCTTCGTGGATAGCCTCAAAGATTTTCTTCATAAAGTCGCCACTCATGTCGCATTGCTCGCCCTGCTTGGCACGCTTCTCGAGAATCTCGTTGTAACGGTTGTTTTGGAATACGGTCACGCCATGTTCCTTCTTGAAAGTTCCAATTTCGCGAGCCACACGCATACGCTTTGCCAACTCCTGGATGATGCTATCATCGCACGCGTCAATCTGTTTGCGCAATTGTCCGAGGTCCTCGGTGCTATGTGTCTCGGCGCGAATCACGAGCATTTCAAGGATGTATTCCAATGAGTCGGGAGTCACCTGCTGTGATGCGTCGCTCCATGCCTTCTCTGGGTTGCAGTGGCTCTCCACGATCAGACCGTCGAAGTTGAGGTCCATAGCCTGTTGGCAGAGTGGAGCGATGAGTTCGCGCTTACCACCGATGTGACTGGGGTCGCAGAGGAGCGGTAGGTTAGGGTAGCGACGGCGTAGCTCGAGGGGAATATGCCACTGAGGTAGGTTGCGGTATATCTTCTTCTCATAGGTGCTGAATCCGCGGTGTATGGCGCCGAGGCGGGTGATGCCAGCATTGTTGAGTCGCTCCATACCACCAATCCAAAGTTCCAGGTCGGGGTTTACGGGGTTCTTTACATATACAGGAACATCTACACCCTTCAGCGCGTCGGCCAGCTCCTGCATAGCAAAGGGGTTTGCCGAAGTACGTGCACCTATCCAAAGGATGTCCACGCCTGCCTTCAGAGCCTCCTCTACATGTTTGGCGGTAGCTACTTCAGTTGTCACATACATGCCAGTCTCCTTCTTTACACGTTGCAGCCAGCTCAAGCCTTCTACGCCTACACCCTCGAAACCGCCGGGCTTGGTGCGAGGCTTCCATATGCCCGCGCGGAAAATCTTCACTCCCTTCTTTACCAACTGGGTGGCAGTCTCCATCACTTGTTCCTCGGTCTCTGCGCTACAGGGGCCTGCAATCACGAGAGGACGCTTGTCCTCGATACCTGCGAGTTTAATAGGCTGTAAGTTCATAACTTATGTGTATTATTGTTTATTCGTTTTTATGTACAATTTAGCAATTTACAATGTACCATTTATGTACAATTGAACTATTTGTCAATTTCTGCTATCGCGTCTCTGTAAATTGTAAATTAAGTAGATGGTAAATAAATTGTAAATGGTAAATTGTCAAATGGTAATTTCTTTTATTCTTTTCAATGCCTCTTCCAGTTGCTCATTCTTGGCACACAGTGAGATGCGTATGTAGCGGCTACCATTGCTTCCGAAGATGAATCCGGGAACGATAAACACGCGAGCTTCGTGGAGTACACGTTCGGTGAGCTCTTCTACGTCGGCATAGTGTTCAGGAATACGTCCCCAAAGGAACATGCCCACTTGGCTCTTGTCATATGAGCAACCCAGCGCCTCCATGATCTCACCGGCGGTCTTGCGGCGCGATGCATAGTTTGCATTGTTGCCTTCGTACCAATCGGCCTCCGCGTCGAGTGCCTTCACGGCTGCCAGTTGCATAGCGCGGTACATGCCGCTATCGATGTTACTCTTTACCTTCAGTATCCAACTGATGAAGGTGGGGTTGGCAGCAATCATGCCGATGCGCCATCCGGGCATGTTGTGGCTCTTGCTCATCGAGTTGAATTCGATGCAGCACTCCTTGGCTCCTTCTACAGAGAGTATGCTCAATGGGTTATCGTTGAGGATAAAGCTGTAGGGGTTGTCGTTCACGATGACGATACCCTTACGGCGGGCAAAGTCCACCAGGCGTTCATACAACTTTGGGGTTGCGTTCGCGCCTGTAGGCATGTTGGGGTAGTTGGTCCACATCAGCTTCACGCGGCTGAGGTCCATGCGCTCCAATTCGTCAAAGTCGGGCATCCAGCCGTTCTCTTCTGTGAGGTTGTAGTTCACCACCTCGGCGCCCAACAGGCGGCTCAGTGATGTGTAGGTGGGGTATCCGGGGTTGGGCACCAGCACCTGTTCGCCTGGATTAACGAAAGCCAATGTCACGTGTAGGATACCTTCCTTCGAACCGATGAGCGGCTGTATCTCTGTCTTGGCATCCAACTCCACGTTGTACCAGCGCTTGTAGAAACGTGCAAAGGCTTCGCGCAGTTCGGGTATGCCCACATAGGGTTGGTATCCATGTCCATTGGGATTATGTGCTTCGGCGCACAGGGTTTCCACCGTTTCTTCTGATGGCGGCATGTCAGGGCTACCGATGCCCAAACTAATGACTCCCTTGCCGGCAGCATTCATGGCCGCTACCTCTTTGAGTTTGCGTGAGAAGTAGTATTCGCTTACCGAGCTGAGTCGGTCGGCCGGACTTATGGTGTATGTCTTACAATCTTCCATATATACCTATTATAAATATAAGTCCCGCTCATCATTGAGCGGGACTAGAATGTTCTCTGTATCGTTACATATTGCTTTACATTTCTATACGACTCATCCCGCTCTACTTATTTGCTAAAGTAAAAGAACGAAAAGTAATAATATGTAAAAGCAAAATGGTTCATTGTTTTCTTTTTGTATGCTTTGATGGTCGCAAAGGTAATAGTTTTTTGATAAATTCCTATATTTTGGTGACATTTTTTTAACAAAAAAATTGTTACCTATCGCTTTTGTGTGGATATAAAGGTGGATAAACGCTAAAAAATCCGTAATTTTGTACCCATTATGATCAGTATCGAGAATCTAAAGGTTGAGTTTGGCGCTACGCCATTGTTTCAAGGAGTTAGTTATATCATCAATCCCAAGGACCGCATCGCCCTAGTTGGTAAGAATGGTGCGGGTAAGTCCACCATGCTGAAAATTTTGGCAGGCATGCAACAGCCCACCGATGGCACCGTGAGTATGCCCAAGGGAATATCGGTGTGTTATCTGCCTCAGGTGATGAAGCTTACTGACGAGCGTACCGTGCGTGAGGAGACTGAGCAGGCCTTTGCCCACATCAGTGAGCAAAAAGCTATGCTCGATGCCTTGGCTGTTGAGATGGCCGAGCGCACCGATTACGATAGCGAGTCGTATCACGAACTTATTGACCGCTTCACGCGTGAGAATGAGCGTTTTCAGTTGATAGGTGGTGCCAACTACCATGCCGAGATGGAGCAGACCCTTGTGGGTCTCGGCTTCCGTCGCGAAGATTTCGACCGCCCCACCTCAGAGTTTTCGGGTGGATGGCGCATGCGTATTGAGTTGGCCAAGCTCCTGCTCCAGCACCCCGATGTGCTCCTGCTCGACGAGCCCACCAACCACCTCGATATCGAGAGTATCCAGTGGCTCGAAAACTTCCTTGCCCGTAATGGCAAGGCCGTGGTGCTTGTGAGCCACGACCGCGCCTTCATCAATAATGTCACTAACCGTACCATTGAGATCACCTGCGGCACCATACACGACTACCGCGTCAAGTACGACGAATACGTAGTGCTCCGTCGCGAGCGTCGCGAGCAGCAGCTCCGTGCCAATGAGAACCAGCAGAAGGAGATTGCCGATATCACCGACTTCATTGAGCGCTTCCGCTACAAGCCCACCAAGGCCATTCAGGTGCAGAGTCGCATCAAGCAACTCGAGAAGATGGTGCCCGTAGTCATCGACGAAGAGGATCGTAGCACCCTGCGTCTCAAGTTCCGTCCCGCCCAGCGCAGCGGCAACTACCCTGTGATATGTGAAGACACCACCAAGAGCTATGGTGATCACCTCGTTTTCAAGGATGCCACCCTTACCATCCATCGTGGTGAGAAGGTAGCCTTCGTAGGTAAGAACGGTGAGGGCAAGAGTACTCTCGTTAAGTGCATCATGGGCGAGATACCCTTCGAGGGCAAGCTTACCATTGGTCACAACGTCGAGATAGGCTACTTTGCGCAAAATCAAGCCCAGCTACTCGATGAAGAGCTCACCGTGTTTGACACCATCGATCGTGTAGCCGTAGGCGACATCCGTCTCAAGATACGCGATATCCTCGGAGCATTCATGTTTGGTGGCGAGGCATCCGACAAGAAGGTCAAGGTACTCTCGGGTGGTGAACGCAGCCGTCTGGCCATGATCAAACTTTTGCTCGAGCAGGTCAACCTCCTCATCCTCGACGAGCCCACCAACCATCTCGATATGCGATCCAAGGATGTACTCAAGGAGGCCATCCGCGAGTTCGACGGCACCGTCATCGTCGTGAGCCACGACCGTGAGTTCCTCGACGGCCTCGTCACCAAGGTATATGAGTTTGGTGGTGGCAAGGTGCGCGAGCATCTCGGTGGTATCTATGACTATTTGCAGAAGAAGGAGACTGGGACTCCGGCCCCCCTCTTATCCCCCCAAGGGGGGAAGGTCAAGGATGCGATGCCCGCAAGTCCTCCCTCTGGGGAGGATTTAGGAGGGGCCGCTTCCTACGCAGCCCGCAAGGAGCAAGCCAAGCAGCAACGAAAGCTGCAGAAGCGCGTCGAGGAGTGTGAGAAGAGAGTCGCTAAGATAGAAGCCGAACTCAAGGAACTGGAAGAGTGGATGGCCACCCCCACCGGAGCTGCCAATGCTGCCCTTTTCGAACAGTACGCCCAACTCAAGAACACCCTTTCCGAGGCTGAAGCCGAGTGGGAAGAGGCCATGATGGCGTTAGAGGAGTAGTCTCCCTCTCCTTTATGAATAGAAAAAATGCGCGAGTCATACGATTCGCGCATTTCTTTTATCCATTATGTTTCTTATTTGATTCCTCTTTGGTTCAATGCCTGCTGGTATCGGCGTGCGTTGGCATTGTGCTGTGATAGGGTAGAGGCAAAGTTATGATAGCCCGAGAAGTCCTCCTTGGCACACATATAGATGTAGTTGTGCTTGGCGGGGTTGAGCACGCTCTCTATGGCCGATGTGCTTGGTATGCGTATAGGTCCGGGAGGTAGCCCTGCATATTTGTAGGTATTATAGGGCGAGTCTATCGTAAGATGTGCGAGTAGTATGCGGCGCAGGTCAAACTTACCGTGCGCATACTTCACTGTGGGGTCTGCCTGCAAGAGCATGCCTCGTTTCAGACGGTTCAGGTAGAGTCCTGCCACCATGGGCTTCTCGTCGTTCTTGTTGGTCTCCTCATCCACGATCGATGCCAGTGTCACCACCTCCTCAGGTGTCAATCCCTGTGCACGCGCCTTGGCTCGGCGCTCCTCGTTCCAGTAGCGTGCGTGCTCTTTTTTCATGCGGGCTACAAACTGCTCAGCACTCAAGGTCCAATACACCTCGTAGGTGTTGGGGATGAAGAGGGTTGGGAAGGTCGCCACCGTGTAGCCAAGGCTATCGATCAGGTGCAGGTCCGAAAGGGTTGTCATGATCGTGGCCGAGTCGGTCATCAGTTGCTTGCCCACGGCACCAGCCAGTCGGTCCAGTGTGCGTACCGATGGCACCACGAGTCGCACTGGTGTTTGGTTGCCCGACAAGAGGCGTAGACAGATTCCGCGCATCGAGTCGCCCGGACGGATGGCATAGTTGCCCGGCTTCACACGCTCATCGTATTTATAATGTTTCATCAGAGGAGCAAAGCCTTGCATGTTGCCCATGCCCTCAATGGCGCTCAACTTCTCGGCCACCGTACTCGTATTGTCGTCGGGGTACACTTGTATGTAACACACCTCGGTGCCATCCACCTGTGGCGCCAGTATACGGTCATATACCATGTATCCTGCCACGCCTCCCACGATGAGTAGGTTTGCCACCGCGATACCTATTGTCAGTAAATGTTTTTTCATCTTTTCTCGTTTGTATTTGGTATGCAAAAATACAAAACAAACGCATGCCTACGATAATATTTGACGAATAATTTTGTAAGGTCATCCAATATTGGTATTTTTGCTCATCACTTTGTGTAACCTATAATACTATTATACGATGAGCGAACAGATCTATACCCCTGCCCCCGACCGCTACGATGCGATGCACTATCGCCGTTCGGGCAAGAGTGGTGTGCTCCTTCCCGAGATCTCGTTGGGCTTCTGGCACAATTTTGGCGACAATCACGATGAGTCTATCGGTTTGGATATCGTGCACTACGCATTCGACCACGGCATCTGCCACTTTGACTTGGCCAACAACTATGGTCCGCCCAACGGTGCGGCCGAGGAGCGTTTCGGTCGTTACATGAAACAATCGCTCCACACCCATCGCGACGAACTCTTCATTGCCACCAAGGCCGGACATCTCATGTGGCCTGGTCCCTATGGCGACTGGGGATCGCGCAAGAGTCTCATAGCGAGTCTTGATCAGAGCTTGCGTCGCATGCAGCTCGACTATGTCGATGTGTACTACACCCATCGCTACGATCCCAACACTCCGCTTGAGGAGACCATGCAGGCACTTGTCGATATTGTGCGTTCGGGCAAAGCCCTTTATGTGGGCCTATCAAAGTATCCTGCCGATGCAGCCCGCAAGGCCTATGCCTACCTTGCCGCTCACGATGTGCCCTGCCTTATCTATCAAGGCCGCTACAATATGCTCACCCGTGACCCCGAGGAGCTCATCATCCCGCAAGCCCACCAGCACGGAGCTGGTTTCATTGCCTTCTCTCCCTTGGCACAAGGATTGCTCACCAACCGCTACCTGCAAGGCATACCCGAAGGTTCGCGCATGACCACCAGCAACTTCCTTCGCCCTGAGGTGCTCACCGATGCCCTATTGGAAAAGCTGCGTGCACTGAACGATGTGGCTCAGCAACGCGGACAAACCCTTGCCGAGATGGCCCTGGCATGGCTGTTGCGCGATGAGCGCGTCACCTCCGTCATTATTGGCGCCAGCTCTGTAGAGCAACTCGACAAGAATCTGCGTGCACGCGACAACAAGCATTTCACGCCCGAGGAACTTGCTCTCATCGATGATATTTTGAAACTCTAAAATAAAAAGGGAAGTGCATGTCACTTCCCTTTGTTGATGATATAGATACCCGCCATGGCCAGTAGTGCCGCGGCTATGTACTTCGTATAGAATGGTTCGCCCAAGCACAAACACGAGGTGATGGCCCCCACCACAGGAATGAGTGAGTTGAATATCGCCACCTTGCCCACAGGGTTGCAACTCAACAATTTGTTGTATAGGGTGAATCCCAGGGTCGAGATACCGATGAGCAATGCCAGTATGACCATTCCTGCCGAGGTGATGCAGGGTAGGGTGCCTCCCATGAGTAGGCCAGGCACTATGAGTAGCGCACCACCGATGGCCAGTCCGTATCCTGTGCCCACAAACACATCCACACGTTGCGATAGTCCGCGTGTCATCAGTCCTGCCAAGGCCGAGCACGTAGCATTCAGTATGATCATGCCATCGCCCATCCACGAGAATTGTCCGCCCGCCTTGCCACCTATGTTCAAAGTCAGTATGCCTGCCACGCCTACGGCGCAACCCACGATTTTGCGTGTGGTGAGCTTATCGCTCTTGAAGAACACGCACGCCAGCAACACCACCATGAAGGTACCCATCGAGTTGAGGATAGCCGCACGTGCTCCCTCGCTAAACGACAAGCCGATGTAGAAGAAGGCATAGTGGAAGGTCGTGTTGAACAGGGCAAACAGTATGATGTAGGCCCAGTTGAGCGGTCTCTTCACACTGAAGTTCCTTTTGGTGCATCGCGCTATAGCCAGCACCACGAGTCCCGATAGGCAGAAACGTATGCCAGCAAATAGCATCTTGCTTCCCGTCATCGCTTGGGTGATACCAAATTCTCTAAAGCCCAGTTTGATGAGCGGATAGGCCCATCCCCATGCCAGGGCGGCGGTCAGGGCAAACAGAGTCACCCACACAGGGCGCTGAAAGATGCTTTTATTATCAGTCTTGTTTGTCATATGCGTAATTATAAGAATAAGGCGTGTCCCTTACCCTTGAAAAGGCTTGCAAAATTACACAATCGTCTCGATAGTGCCAAATAAAACACCCTCCATCCCCTTTCCTAAGCTGCTCTTGGTAGACTTTCTGTCAGCATTTCGGCCTTTTTTTTGTAAAAATGTAAATATTTTGTCAAACATTTTGTTTAATAATGTAAACTCGCTACATTTGCCAACAGAATATATTTTATTAACCATATAAAAACGGTATAATATGAAGAAGCATAATTTCTGCGCAGGCCCCTCAATCTTGCCGCGCGAAGTGATTGAGCAGACCGCTCAAGCTGTATTGGATTTCAATGGCTCAGGCCTTTCTATATTAGAGATTAGTCACCGCTCAAAGGATTTCCAGGCGGTAATCGATGAGGCGGTAGCCCTCTTCAAGGAGATTCTCAACATTCCCGAGGGTTACTCCGTACTCTTCCTCGGTGGTGGTGCCAGCATGCAGTTCTGCATGGTGCCCTACAACTTCTTGGAGAAGAAGGCAGCTTATCTTAACACTGGTGTATGGGCTAAGAAGGCCCTCAAGGAGGCTAAGGCCTTTGGTGAAGCGGTTGAGGTAGCCTCTTCTGCTGATACCACCTTCAACTATATTCCTAAAGGATATACCATTCCTGAAGATGCCGACTACTTCCATGTGACCAGCAACAATACCATCTATGGTACCGAGATTCATGAGGACTTGGATTCTCCCGTTCCTATGATTGCCGATATGTCATCAGACATCTTCTCTCGTCCGGTCGATGTGTCTAAGTACATCTGCATCTATGGCGGTGCTCAGAAGAACCTGGCTCCTGCTGGTGCAACCTTCGTGATTGTAAAGGATGAGGCCCTCAACAAGGTATCTCGCTATATCCCTACCATGCTCAACTATCAGACCCACATCGAGGGTGGCTCAATGTTCAACACTCCTCCCGTATTGCCCATCTACTCGGCTATGCTCACCTTGCGTTGGATCAAGGCCAATGGTGGTGTAGAGGAGATGCAACGTCGAGCCAAGGAACGTGCCGACCTGCTCTATGGTGAGATCGACCGCAACAAGATGTTCCGTGCTACTATTGCCGATCCTGAAGACCGTTCATACATGAATATCTGCTTCGTGATGAGCGATGAGTACAAGGATTTGGAGGCCGACTTCATGAAGTTCGCTACCGAAAGAGGCATGGTAGGCATCAAGGGGCACCGCTCAGTAGGTGGTTTCCGTGCATCGTGCTACAATGCTATGCCGCTCGAGAGTGTTCAGGCATTGGTAGATTGCATGAAGGAGTTTGAGAAATTGCATTAATAAAGAAGACCCCCTCCAACCTCCCCCTCTATGGGGAGGCTTTGGAAACATCGCGGAGCTTTACTCCCCTCCATAGAGGGAGGGGTTGGGGGGAGGGTCCTCTTCTAATTTGTTTTATCATGGAAAAGATTCTTTTATTGACAGATAAGCCGTTTGCTCAGGTAGCGATTGACGGCATCCAGAAAGTGGTAACAGAGGCTGGTTACGAACTCAAGTTGTGCGAAAAGTATGGCACAGATATGGACCGTATCAAGAGAGTGGCAGCCGATGTAGATGCACTGATTATCCGAAGCGATAAGGTTACTCCCGAGATTATGGATGCGGCTCCGAACTTGAAGATCATCGTTCGTGCAGGTGCAGGTTATGATAATGTAGACCTCGAGGCTGCTACCGAGCGCAACATCTGCGTGATGAACACTCCGGGACAAAACTCTAATGCCGTAGCCGAGTTGGCATTCGGTATGATGGTTATGGCCGTTCGCAATATGTATAATGGTACCTCGGGCTTTGAGTTGAAAGGCAAGAAACTCGGTATCCACGCCTACGGCAATGTAGGCCGCAACGTGGCTCGCATCGCCAAGGGCTTCGGCATGGAGATCTATGCGTTCGATGCCTATTGTCCGAAGGAGCTGATCGAAGCCGATGGCGTAATCCCCGTTGATTCGCCCGAGGCACTTTACGAGACCTGCAATGTGGTGTCAATCCATATCCCCGCAACACCCGGTACACGCATGTCTATCAACTACAACCTATTGAATCGCATGCCCAAGAACGGCTTGATCGTAAATACTGCCCGCAAGGAAGTGATCAACGAGATTGAGTTGGTAAAGGTGATGGAAGACCGTGCCGACTTGAAATATGTGACCGACATCATGCCCGATGATCATGCCGAGTTGCAGGAGAAGTTTGCCGGACGCTATTTCACCACTCCCAAGAAGATGGGTGCGCAGACCGCCGAAGCAAACATCAATGCCGGTATTGCCGCCGCCAACCAAATCGTCGGCTTCTTCAAGGAGGGATGTGAAAAATTCCGCGTAAACTAAAATTAGTTAGGAATTAGAATTTAGGAGTTAGGAATTATTATTACGCGATGTCTGTTCATCCGGATGGCCTAACTCCTCATTTATAATTCCTCACTCCTAATTAATAGAATCATGGCAGTTATCAAACCATTCAAAGGCATCCGCCCACCCAAAGCATTGGTGGAGAAGGTGCAGAGCCGTCCCTACGACGTGCTCAACTCGGACGAGGCACGTGCCGAAGCCGAAGGTAATGAGATGTCGCTCTATCATATCATCAAGCCCGAGATAGACTTTCCCGTGGGCACCGACGAACACGATCCCCGCGTGTACGACAAGGCAGCCGAGAACTTCGCTCGCTTCCAGGAGCAGGGCTGGCTCGTGCAGGATGAGAAGGAGCAATACTACGTATATGCCCAGACAATGAACGGTCGCACCCAGTACGGCCTCGTGGTGTGTGCCTACGTTGACGACTACCTTAATGGTGTCATCAAGAAGCACGAGCTCACCCGTGCCGATAAGGAGGAAGACCGCATGAAGCACGTGCGCGTCAACAACGCCAACATCGAGCCCGTCTTCTTTGCCTACCCCGACAATGCCGCCCTCGATGCCCTCGTAGCCCGCTACACCGCTGAGGCACCCGAGTACGACTATGTGGCTCAGGGCGACGGCTTCCGTCACCAGCTATGGGTTATCGATGATGAGGCCGACATGGCCGCCATCACCGCCGCCTTTGCCCAGATGCCCGCCCTCTACATCGCCGATGGTCATCACCGCTCGGCAGCAGCAGCCCTCGTAGGCGCAGAGAAGGCGCGTCAGAACCCCAACCATCGTGGCGACGAAGAGTACAACTACTTCATGGCCGTATGCTTCCCCGCAGGTCAGCTCACCATCATCGACTACAACCGCGTGGTGAAAGACCTCAATGGCCTCACTCCCGAAGAACTCCTTGCCAAGCTCGAAGACAACTTCGTTGTCGAGCCCAAGGGTGAAGAGATCTACAAACCCTGTGCTCTGCACAACTTCTCGCTCTATGTCGATGGCAAGTGGTATAGCCTCACCGCTAAGGAAGGCACCTATGATGATGGCGACCCCATCGGCGTGCTCGATGTCACCATCTCATCCAACCTCATCCTTCACGATATCCTCGGCCTTGGCGACCTGCGCAAGGACAAGCGCATCGACTTCGTCGGTGGCATCCGTGGCCTCGGCGAACTCAAGCGCCGTGTCGATAGTGGCGAGATGAAGATGGCCCTTGCTCTCTATCCCGTATCGATGAAGCAACTCATGGATATTGCCGATACCGGCAACATCATGCCTCCTAAGACCACCTGGTTTGAGCCCAAGCTCCGTTCAGGCCTCGTGATTCACAAGCTCGTGTGAAAACTTTATAAATAGCGTGGTGCCCCATCTCGACTGATTGCCTTGATGGGGCGCTTCCGTTACATCTTGTGAGAATTAGATATACAGTTCTTAGAAAGTGTATTATAAGCGTCATCTATTACGCTGATAGAATAACTTTTCTATAAATTACTTGTTGGATAAAAACAAATCACTAACTTTGTATCAATAAACGCAAGAGTATGGAGCAGTTCAGAACTATTCCCAAGAATCAAGTTATAATGGCTTTCGTTGCTACTAGCATCGAGACCACAGCACGTTTCTTGGGAGTTAGCTATGACGAGGTTTTTCGTCGTATGAATCGTGTTGGTATGATTGACAACTACATTCTTCCCAACTATGAGCCACTACACAGCGAAAGTCGAGAGGTGCTTGCTGAGCGTATGGTAGAATGTCTTAAACATTGGGAGGCGAAATCATGAGCAGTGTTATTGTATATCATGGTGGTACCGAACCCATAGTTACTCCTATTTGTAGATTCGGCAGACCCAACTTGGATTTCGGTCAGGGATTCTATGTTACCAACCTTCGCGAACAGGCCATAGCATGGGCAAACAATATGGCACGTAACAGAAAACAACCAGCCATACTCAATCGATACATAATGAATCGTGAGGCTATATTACAGCATATGCGTTGTAACATATTCGAGGCCTACGATGCCGAATGGCTTGAGTTTATCATAGGTAACCGTAATGGGTTGAACCCTGCAAAAGAGTATGATTATGTAGAAGGTGGTGTAGCCAATGATCGAGTTGTCGACACCGTTAATCTGTACACAGTTGGTCTTATAGACCTTGATACAGCATTGCGTGAACTCTCGAAGCACCAACCCAACAATCAGATGTGTATCTTGAATCAGGAAATTATAAGCAAATACTTCGTATATGATGGAACCGAGTCATTATGATAGCCCCACCAAGTCTCCTGTGATACAAGAGATTATTATGAGCAACCGCATTGGTGCCATAGCGGTCATCCTTGCCGAGCGGCTCGGTATCCCCGATATACAAGCCCTAAAACTCTTCTATGAGAGTAAGACTTGTAGTCATTTACATGACAAGTCCACAGGACTATATCTCTATGGTGAGCATTACATCGCAGACGAATATATGCGTGAGATGGAAGGTAGACAATAATACGAAAAGCCGCGATTCGCGGCTTTTTCTACTTAGTGAAACGAGAAGGGGAGAAATCCTGTATAGGATTTTTGTGGCAGATTGAAAGATGAATCCGTTGTTTGGCTTACAGAGAATTGAAGTCGCAAGGATAGACTTTCTCGTTCTCGAAACAAAGTGTCGTCACTTCCTTGCCTTCGCTTACTTCCTGCATTTTCCTAATCGATCGTGGCTGCGTTCTTTGGGTTGGGCTTGGGGATTGGGAGGGAAGAGGGCAAGGATGAGGTGGTAGAAGGATTATACCAATATCAAAACTGCGACAGGCTGTCGCAGTTTTGCCGTGGAGCCATAATCTACTCCTTATGAGTTACGATTTGCCTCCTGAGCATATTGTATTTTATGCTAACGAGGTATATGCAAAAGGTTGGTCACGCGACATGTTGCGTCACGCATTAAAATCAGAATATCATCTTTCAATACAATCGGTAGAGAAGTCCAACAACTTTGATTCCACATTGCCCGCTCAACAAGCCGACTATGCCAATGAAGTTTTCCGAAGCAGTTATAATCTCGGCTTCATCGATGCTGTTGAACCATTGAGAGAACTGGAACTTGAGCGTCGCCTTGTACAGAAGATTACTACCTTTATAATGGAACTGGGTAGCGGTTTTAGTTTTATTGGCAATCAACATACGCTGACCTACAACGACAAGGAATACCGCGTCGATTTACTCTTCTTCCATCGCCGACTTCGCTCTATGGTTGCTATTGAGCTGAAGATAGGAGAGTTCAAGCCCGAATATGTAGGCAAGATGAATTTCTACCTTTCCCTATTGGATAAGTTAGAAAAGGCTCCCGATGAAAACCCGTCTATTGGTATCATCCTTTGTGCCGAGAAAGACCATTTAGATGTCGAACTGGCATTACAAGATATAAACAAGCCAATTGGTGTTGCTGAATATCAATACTTGTTGCCCAAGAATAAATTGCAGGAGCTGGTGACTAATGAGATGAGAGAGTCAGAACAAACTGAGGATAAATAGACACACTTCAACACACTCCCCGATTCCGTAAGAATCGGGGAGTGTGTTATAAGTTTACACGAGAAGGGGAGAAATCCTGTACAGAAATTTTGTGGCATATTGATAGGGGAATCCTTTGTTTTGCTTACAGGGGATTGAAGTTGCAAGTAGAGACTTTCTCGTTCTCGAAACAAAGTGTCGCTATTTCTTTGCACTTCGCATACTATAACGGCAGACAATGGAAAAGAATTCGCAAGACATCAAGAAATAGCAGAGAAATTGGAAATTTCTTTCTATTTTTGCAGACCGTATCATTCTTGGGAACGTGGAGCCAATGAGAACACGAACGGACTCATCAGGCAATACATACCAAAAGGAACGGATTTCAGTGGAATAACTGATGAGTTTGTCAACTGGGTTGAAAACAAACTGAACAACAGACCCAGAAAGAGACTCGGTTATCTCACACCAAATGAGAAATTTAATTCAATAGTAATAACAAATTAAAAGGCGATTGCATTTAATAGTTGAATTCGCCATTTTTTTTAAAGATGATGGGCTTACATTATAAAAAGATTTTCTCCGCTCTCACCTGCCTGTTATGCGCAGTAGTCTATGCCAACGACAAACTGCCGCTTGGTTATCCTTCGCGCAGTGGAGCTATAGACATAGAGAAGCATTTTGCCATGCCTCCAAAGGGATATGGCAATGTGCCGTTCTATTGGTGGAATGGTGACACATTGACAAAAGAGCGCCTACTGCAGCAGTTGGATGTCATGGAGGAGTCTTCCACCGATGGCTTTGCCGTTAGCTACATCCACACACATCCAAGGATTGACATCGAACAGAACAGCAAGGGCTATGGCAGTTTTGGACGTGCCGACGGAGGCAAGCCAGAAGTGTTCAGTGGTGACTGGTGGAATCTTTGGAAATGGTTTTCAGGAGAGTGTGCCCGCCGTGGCATGGGAGTTGGAGTAGACGATTATGTCATAGGATGGGCTGGCAATGGCTATTATGTTGATGAACTGCGAGCAGATAAAGGTTTTTCTAATTATCAGGGCCGTCTTAAATTCCAGTCTTATAATGTAAAAAAGGGAGACACATTACGCCTTGATATTCCTGATAATGTTATCTCGCTAACAGCCCATCCTCAAGGAACTAATCTTCTGTCGTTGAAGAGTGGAAAGAATTTGACGTGGAGTCCTGCTGATGCCGATGCTATGGTGTATGCCGTAACCACTACGGCATCTTATGAACTGCATCCCGAATATGGTAAAAGACTGATAGATGTCTACTTCCAACGTTTCGAGGATAAACTTGATGCCAACGAGCGTCGCGGCATGAATTTCTTCTTTCAAGACGAACTGCACTATAATCTCACTATGACTTCATGGTGTGAGGATATGCCAGAAGAGTTCTTAAGGCGTAAGGGCTATGATGTACGCCCATTTTTGGCAGCCCTATATACAGACATAGGTAATATTACAGCAAAAGTGCGTCTCGACTATGCTGACGTACTGACACAACTGTCGGAAGAGAGATATTTCAAACCCATATTCGATTGGCACAACAGTCGCAATCTCATCTACGGCTGCGACAACAACGGCCGAGGCCTTAACCCAATAGAATATGTAGACTATTTCCGCTCTATCAGTTGGTTTACAGCTCCTGGTAATGATGCCCCTGCCCGTGGTTCTAGTTTTAGACAGACAAAAGTGTCGAGTTCTGTAGCCCATCTCTACCAGCGGCCACGTGTATGGCTCGAGGCTTTTCATAGCATGGGATGGGACAGCAATGGCGAGTGGCTCACCAAACAGCTTGACCATCACATGATAGCAGGAGGCAATCTCCTCTGTCTTCACGGACTATATTACTCTACTCATGGCGGATGGTGGGAGTGGGCACCGCCATGCTTCCATTTTCGCATGCCTTACTGGCCACATCTCAAGCACTGGCTGAAATACGCCCAGCGTATGAGTTTCCTGCTTAGTCAGGGCGTTCACGTGTGTGATGTGGCAGTGCTTTATCCTACAGAGACCTTGCAGGCATTCCCCAAGACACGCATTAGCAAGATGTGGCAGGTGACCGACCATCTTTCTGCATCGGGATTAGATTATGATTTTATTGATTTTCAGTCGCTCCAGAAGGCAGAAATCGGCAATGGCACATTGTCTGTTGCCGACGAGAACTATAAGGTGCTGGTGCTGGCAAATGTAAAAGCTCTTCACCATTCTACATGGCAGAAGATTAAGGAGTTTGCTGCCAATGGCGGTATCGTCATCGCTACCGAACCGCTGCTTGCTTCTTCGCTCAATGGAAGTGATGGCGCAAGTGCTGATTTTCAGAAATTCTTTGCTGAACATGACAACTGCTTTATGAGCAACAAGGCCGATGAGATAGTTGGTTTGATTAGAAAGCACATCATGCCCGACTTCCTTCCTGCATCAGGCAAGGGTATGGTGATGCACCGCCGCATTGGCAACAAGGATGTCTATATGGTGATGGGTGTGGGGAAAGGTGAGCAACTTTCGTTCCGCTCTCAGGGCAGGGTGCAGTTGTGGAATGCTCAGACAGGTGAGATAACCGACTATCCCGTTGTGAGTGCTGCAGGAGAAACTACCAGTCTCATACACGATGGCGAACAAAACGAGTCACGCCTCTATGTCTTCTCTCCTGGAAAACCGAAATTATGTAATCGAAAGGTTGATGCAGAGGACCTCTCTACTACTCTCGACCTTAGTGGCGAGTGGCAGATAGAGATTGTGCCTACACTTGACAATCGTTGGGGCGATTTCCGCTTGCCTGCAAGCAATGAGATGATAGGTGTTGAGGCAAGGGAGTTCTATTATCAACCTTTAGCAGAAGTCGTCAACAATCCATCAAATTTATCTTTTACAGAATCAGACAAGGCGATATATGGTTATGCTCCTTATATGCAGACCACAGTCTATCCCTCTACGGCAGATATAGACAGTATTATACAATTGCCTTTTGCTAATCATAAGTGGACCCCTTATTGTTTCTCATGGCAGTATGGCGTGTTCGACAATCCCGGCAGTCAAGGCTATCATGGACTGAAAGGCAAGGTTGACAACCGTTTCCTGATACTCGGTCAAGGTGGTCATGAGCTGTTTGCCACCAACGTCTTCGCCCCTAAGAGTGCCACTTATAAGATTGTGCGTGAGGGCATAGCGCCATATAAAATATTGATAGATGGAAAGGCTGTAGATAATCCTACTGTCCATCTTTCCGAGGGGTGGCACAAGGTGAACATTGCTTATGCAAATACCAAGAAAACAGAATTTTCCTTAATCGACCACAAGAGCAACTATCTAGACACTCGCAATCGTAGTGCTGTGGTGTTCTACACAGACGCATCACCATTGCCTGTCAACCGTTCTCCATACGGCAATATCGTGGCAATGAAATGGTTTGACACCCACTTCCTGCCATACCAGACTGTCACAGGCACCAACAGATACGCCTTCCGCTTTGCCACAGCACCAGCAGCCGACACCCTTCGCTTCTGCGTCAACGGCACTATAGACCATCTGTGGGTAGATGGCGTAAGTCTAAAACCGTTAAAGAGAGTAGCATCCGATGACTCGTATGAATATATATATGTAAACAGCAACAGCAAAAAATCGGTTGGTGAGGCCATTCTCATCGGAACAACAAACACCTGTTGCCCAGCCACAGCTTTCTTCCGTGAGCCAGTAAAGATATCGTGTGGCAAGGGATTGATGCCTCTTGGTGACTGGACAGAGTGGGGTGCCATGAAATTCTATTCCGGTGGTGTGCGTCACACAAAAGAGATTGTAGTAGCGAAGAAAGAGAAACATCATAAATATTATATCGAGTTTGCCATGGTCGACGCTACGTGCGAAGTGTTTGTAAATGGCAAGTCGGCAGGTATACTGCTTTGTCCTCCTTACAAGTTGGATGTAACAAAACTCCTCCGCAAGGGCAACAACAGAGTAGAGGTGATGGTCTATAGTTCCCTCTCCAACCATTACCAGACTGTACCCTCGGCGTATAAGGGCAAGGCCAGGGCGGGGGTAGAGCCACCCCAAACCCATCCAAAAGCCCTTTAGTCTCCGAGGAGGATACATTAGAATTGCGGACCCAACTCGTCCCTTCGTGGAGGATGAGAGGGACTTCTAAATAGTAAATCGTAAATAAAAAACATGATTTCAAAAACTCAAAAACATATTTATGTCAGCAGTATGCCAATGTATGCGAAGATATAAAAAATCCTTCTCTATGACAACAAAATGTCCGAAATTCTTAAAGAAAATCGGACTATTTACACGTCAGCAAACCTTGATAGGCTATAATACAGTTTTACTAAACTTTTTCTAAAAACTGAAAAGGATGGGATATATCGGGGAACAAATAAGGAATACAATATAGTATTATGCCTGAATTTCAGGATTATATATATCAATTATCGGTTCAAGCGTGAAGCCCTGCACTGTCACTCGCTCCACGTTCTGAGGCTCGTAGGAATGGCCCTGTTTGTCGAAGCGAGCAACAAGAGAAGCCCCACGCCATATACGATATACTAACAACCCCGATGTGCCCAAAGTTACCATTGGCGTACGGGTACACCAATGGCCTTGACACAATGAGGGCTGTACATACGATACAACCAAGGGGCATTCACCGCTGCCTTGTTTTTGACAAACATTTTGAAATTTTCCTACGATTTCAGAACGTCAAAACCAAGCGTAGTAAACGCCTTTCAATATGTCTTGTCACTCACACGACACATCCACAGGGGGATGGTGGCGTAAGTAACGATGCGAAATTACAATTTAATTCTGAATTTTGAATTCTGAATGCTGAATTATTTGCAAGAGTTATCCCTAAAATATCATAATTTAGCATGCAATGCGTACAACGAAATTTTACAATCAAGAAAATCGCATATTCGTTTTCTAAAAATGGGATATGCGATTCTAAAAAAAGGGATATCCCATTTTGTGGAATGGCATATGCGATTTGTCTATTCTTGATTTTGTAGTGTACTTTTCTGATTTAGGGGTCAATAGGGAGGTTTATTCCTACAGCAGGGTTACACGATGTTGTCTTATTCCTATACTCGGTTGACTGGTTAAATACCTAATCCTATAATTCGGTTACAATCGAAACAACAACATGACCATAAACCATAAGTGAAAAAAGTCTATAAATAGGTTGGCAGTGGCAACGTATCAC
>JAFZFZ010000017.1 GCA_017557005.1 Bacteroidaceae bacterium
ACGCTTACCCATACCTGAAGTAAAGTAGTCACGAAGAATTGACAAACGTTCTTCTTCACTGTAACGTTGATGTTTTTTTCTCATACTGTCTACACATTTTAATGGTTATTAAATGTGTCTACCTATACCAGTATAAGACAATGTGCGGAGGAATCTCTGTAGTGACTCCTTTCTACCAGTCGTATTCCTCTACGTAGGCATCGAAGTCGGGAAGCTCAGCAATGCCTATCCGTGTCATAGTCTGGCGTATGTGTTCCTGCGTAGCAGGGTCGATGAGGCGCTCGCCTGCACGGAGACGAAAGTAGCGGGTATGACCGAAGTCGTGCTCCAAGGCTTGGCGCAAGGCATGGGCCTGAGCTACGGTAAGGTTTGAAAGCATCTTCACGAAGCCACGGGCATAGCGCACCTTCGCAGCCGAACGGTATACGGGGCAGTCGCCCTCTACCGTGACGAGATAGGAGGGATTGATGATTTGTATGGATTGCTCATCGGGGGATATCATCGTGAGGGCTACGCTGCGCAAGCACTCGGCAGCGCGTGGGCAGTCGGCTTTGATGCACAAACAATAGGTCTTGGGCATCGGGCGAAAGGGAGTTGTGACCTTCATTGATACTTATGGTTATATATGTACAAAGATAATAGATAGTTCCGACATATGCAATAGAGCCTGAGCCGCAGTTTGTTCTTCCGTTGCATTTATTTCAGCAATGATACAAATATCCTTTCCCGATAAAGCCTTCCGTTTCCCCTCATTTTCGTACACGCAAGCGTGTAAAGCAAGAAAAATGAAGAAAATTATAAAAAAGTGACAAATTCTTGTTTAATTTGTAAATGGTTGTTCGTTTATAGAGCAGATGACACAAGAAGAGTTCACATATAAGGCAAATGAGATACGCACCAAAGCCGTATCGATAGCTGAAAGGTTCGGCTACGGCACAGACGATGCTGAGGACATTGCGCAGGACGTGATGCTGAAGCTATGGAGTCTGCGCGAGCAGCTCACCGACGCCACCCACCTGAACGCTTCTGCCATCCTCACCACGAAACGTGCCTGCATCGACCGATGGCGCACGACACACCAGTACAAAGAGCTGGACGAGGCAACACCACTGATGGATGACGACACGCCGCACGACCGACTCGAATATGCCGAACTGGAGCAATGGCTATACAGGCAGATTGACAGCCTGCCCTCCACATCGGGAATAGTACTAAGGATGCGTCAGTTGGAGCGGCGGGAGGTGAGCGAGATTGCCGACATCTTAGGCATACAGCCAAGCTCCGTATCGACACTGCTCTCACGAGCACGAAACGAGTTGCAAAACAAACTAAAGAAGAGAAACCTACAATGAAGCGAATGTACGACATACAAGAAATAGCCCAGCTGATTGAAAAGTTTATGGCTGGCACCACCAGCATCGCCGAGGAAGATGTGCTGGCACAGTACTTCCGCACACACGAGGTGAGCGAGGAGTGGGCTACATACAAGGAGATGTTTGCCCTGTTCGATGCCGGAGAGGTAGACATCGAGGTGGAGGCCACAGAACAGAAGAGTGAAGAACGCCGCACAACGATCGAGATGCCCGTCACAACCACGCACAGAAGACCGAAGATGGTGTTCCTCAGATGGACAACCGCTGTTGCAGCCAGCCTGCTGCTATTGCTGATGCTCCACAACACACATACCGATAGCAACACCGAGGCTATGGACAAAATGGCAATGGTGCAGCAACAGAGAATGCTCGATGAGGCCGACAGGTCGTTCCTGCACACCACGATACGATGTGCGATGGACATTGATGAGACATTCTCACATAACGAGAGATTGGAGGATACAGACTATCAAACGAATATTTACATCTAAGTATACATATATATATGAAACAGTTTATTCTCATCACAGTGATGTGTGCTCTCACATCGGCAGGATATGCACAGACACACGTCAATAAAGCCATCGATGATATACAAGCCAAACATCCCGAATGGATTATCAATCAAGGAAACGGCGAGAACGGCATCACTGCTGCTACGCAAGCAAGCTCGAAAGCAAGCCGCATCTACCAACTATCGATACCCGACACTACGGCTATGGAGAATCTTCTGAATGCCTTCGAGGCCGACAAGATGAACGGCTACAGCTACATACGCACCTCGGCCGAATACAACCAAGCCAGACTGAAGCAACGCCGCCCCTCTACAGTCACACTGCAGAATGGCGATAGGCTGGAAAGCCATTCTACGGAATATAGCTTCGTGTCACTGGCAGTCATCGACCCCAAGCAACCAAGTCATCGCACTAGCTATATACTGAAATGGTATCCTATAAAGAATGGTAGGACAGTGGCCACGCTATACATTCTCTATGGACCCAGACCTAACAAATAACAACAAACCCAATAAAACTAAGTAACCAATGAAAAAGATTGCAACGACTCTGATGATGCTGACCATCATACTATCAGCCTCAGCACAAAACAACGTAGATGCCCTTATCGGCAAACTGCTGAAAAGCTATCCCAAGACTCCATCACGTGAGGTTATCGAAAAAGATGTGGAAACGGGAAAACTCCTTCAGCGTGTCGCTGAATACAGTTTCCGTGACGTCAACCCAAAGAAGTTGGAACCACTCATCAACGCTTTGCGCAATACGCATCAGGACGGATATTACAGTTATGCCTGGGTGAGTGCATTGGACGGGAATGACCGTTCGTATGAACTTCGCGTAGCCGACTCTGACCCCGACTATCGTACGGTGTATATCCTGAAGGTCAATGGCAACAATGCCGACCTGCACGTACTCTATGGCAAGCTGCCCTACAGCGAGATGACTACCAACTTCTGCTACTCGCCAGACACCTACTACACCTTCTACAACAAGAGCACAGGAGCCAAGCTGGGTGTCTCGTTCGACTATAACAACCACGCCAGTGCTTTCCACGAAGCAGTACCTGAGGGTCGCGGTTTCAATAGCACTGTCGTCAATGGCAATAAGGTATTCCGATTCAAGTTTATTCCTACGGTTGTAATTGACAAGCGCATCACCGAAGTTGTGAGCGAAGATTGCTTCATCGTCAATGAAGATCGATTTGCACTACTAGACGCTTCAGAAACCGCACACGGACAATGGCTCACATTCCGTTACCTCGACAAGAATGACCCCTATCAACAGTGGAAGCTCATCGAGAAGAACGGCACAGTCACCATCGTCAACAAAGCCACAGGCCGCTGTGTAGACCTGGCTGGCGGCGACACCAAGGAAGGAGCAGCCATCTTCAGCTACGACATCAACGATGACGAGCAAACCAACGCAAACCAGAAATGGTACATCGAGGAGGCAGAAGATTATCCCGAGCCTGAGCAAGAAGACATTCCTCAATCGGGAATCAGACTGAGATTCAACTCTCGTAAATAAGAATACCTTGTCGCTCAATAAAAACTTCTTAAGTAATCAAATAAAACACCAATAAAGTAACAATAAAGTTGAATAAAGGTCAAGACCAAACCATGCCGGGGCTGTGAAGTTCCGGTATGGTCGTTTCGAAAAACATAAACCACAATGAAACCAACCAAACTATTCCTTATGCTTTCCGTGGCGGTGCTGCTGGGGGCGTGTACAAAAGCAAACAATAGCTACATTATCGAAGGTAAACTTTCGGGGATCAAAGAAGGAACCGAAATACACCTCTTCAGCAACGATGAAATGATAATATTGTCGCCCATCGCCTCTACACGTTTAGAGAATGGGAAGTTCCGCTTCGAGATAGAGGCATTGCCTGACACTACCCTATTCGTCCATTTAGTAGTGGATGCTAACTACGGCAGCCTGCCACGCTTGTGGGTGAGCCAGGGCACCCGCACCACAATCAAAGGCAAAGGTTGGAATTACTGCGACTGGAAGATCCAAGGCGGCGCACCCGAACAGGAAACGGAGAATAAGATTGTAGCGGCTACACGGGATCTGCGTTCTGAAGGGAATATAGACAACAACGATTTCTTCATGAGGGCACTTAAAGGACATACCGCCGAGAAATATGATAGCCGCATACGTATGTTTCAAAGAGGAATGGCATTCGCCATCGAAAACGTTCCTTTGCGCAGTGCCATCTGCGATGCGTTGGCCGACCTTCCCGTCGACCAAGCCTGGATAGTCAATCTGTATGAAGCTGCTCGCAGCCTCGACGAAGAGGTAAAGAGCAAGGGACAAGCACTCTATGCCCGCCTTTCAGACGAGCAGAAGTCCAGCGAATATGGCAAAGCGCTGGAATGGTATCTGTTCCCTGCCCCCAAAGTGGAGATAGGCGATCCGCTCTTTGATGGCACCCTCTACGACCTGAACGGCGAGAGACATCACCTGATAAACTTCCGTGGCAAATACGTATTGCTCGACTTCTGGTTTGCAGGATGCAAGCCGTGCATCCAAGCCATCCCTGAGCTGAAGCAGATTGAGGAAGCATATAATGGAGACCTCGTCGTTGTCAGTATCAGCAGCGATAAGGTAGAGGTGTGGAAAGAGGCATCCGAACGCCTCGGCATCACAGGCAACAACTTCAATGACCACAAAGAGAAACTGGGTATCGTGAACCATTACTTAGGCTGCTACGATAGTTATCCCAGATTCTACTTAGCCGCGCCCAATGGTACTATCATTGACTATAAGGAGGGGTATCGTAGTGGCGAGCTCATTGAATTCGTAGAGAAGAGCATCAGAGAATATACCAGCAACAAGTAAGGAAGATACCACAATGAAACCGACCAAACTATTCCTTGCCCTTGCCGTAGCGGTGCTGCTGGGGGCGTGCGGAAACAAGAACAACAAGATACATTGCCGCATCAAAGGCACAGTGCCCGACTCTACCTATACGATGATGCTCCTTGCCCCATCGGGTAGTGACTTTCGTGTAGTAGATGCCGACAGTATCCCTGTGGTAGACGGCAAGTTTGCATTCGACCTTTATGTGGATGAGGTGATGCCCTATGAACTCGTCTCAATGGAGGAGCACAATCTTGGAAATATGTTCCCTTGTGAATTCTTTGCTGAGGAGGGTACGATCAATGTCACTTTCTACCATTACGAAAGAGATGCCAAAAGGCCTACGGTGAAGACTAAAAGTCCTACAAACACGAAGTTTCTAGAATTTGATGCCGAGCGGATGCGTAGGGTTGCGCCTACATTACAAGAGATAGACTCACTAAACAACATCAGTCAGTGGGACAACCCACTGATGGGTGAATTAAACGAACTGTTCTACACTACTCTGAACAAGTGTGCGGAAGATTTCATACGCGACGACAACTCTATCGTAGGTTTGTATCTACTGATGTTCCAAGCGTTGCGGATGCCTCATTCTGATACGGATGACTTGCTCTACACGAAACTATACAAAGAAATATACCAGCCTCTCTTCCCCAACCATCCGCTGAGCATGCAGATAGAAGAGTGGATTGAGAGTCGTAGCATCAAGGTGGGCAACCGTTACATTGACTTCACCGCTCCCGCTCTTGACGGCACGCAGCACACGCTGAGCAAGGAGATTGACGACAAGATAGCCCTCATCGACCTATGGGCTTCATGGTGCGGACCTTGCCGACAAACTGCGAAAAGTATGATTCCAGTGTATGAGAAATACAAAGACCGCGGCTTCACCATTGTAGGCGTGGCCCGTGAAGGTAACCGTGAGGATATGAGGCGTTCCCTTGCACAAGATGGCTATCCATGGCTGAGCCTCTTGGATTTGCACGGAAAGAACAAGATATGGAACAAATATGGAGTGGAAGGCAGCGGTGGTATTACCGTACTTGTTGACCGTGACGGCACTATCCTTGCTGTAGCGCCTACAGCCGAGGAGGTGGAGCGGATATTGCAAGAGAAATTGTAATTCATGATAAATTAGAGTGTTTTTTCCCTTTTTTCAACATAAATTTCCGTGAATTGCCCATAAATTATCCATAAATAAAGTTCGTGTAACAACATAAACGACCAATACAATGAAGACAAAACTATTCCTCTTCCTTACCGTGGCGGTGCTGCTGGGGGCGTGTACTCCGCAGGTAGATGTAGACAAGTTTCTGGTTGAGGGACGATTATGCAATGTCCCAGACAGCACAACTATAGTTCTATTGGAAGATAGAGGAGATCTGAGTGAGGAAATAGCAATAGATACCATTATGAATGGGAAATTCAAATTGACAGGAAAGACTAAAGAAGAGGGGGTGCGATGTGCCAGTATACTCATGCACTCTCCAAGCCAAGAGTTCACTTGCATGTCTGTTGATATTCTATACTTATCCTCAGGTTCTCAAGTTACGATTGACGGCAAGAATGAAAACTATGCCGACTGGAAGATTAAGAGCAATGTGCCCGCTCAGAAGACGATGAACCTTCTGCTCGAACATGCACGAGAAGAATACCACCTTTACCATCAGCTCACTGTCGAGCACTATCCTGCGCAACAGAGATTTTTCGATGAGCAGACTCGCACACTGCCCATTACCGAACAAAATAAAATAAAGGCTCAGCTTGAGGGAATACGTAATCGGATGGATTCCGTGAACAATATCATTTATCGCAAGAGTCTGAATCTCATGAACAAGTTGCCTATAGATGAAGCATGGCTACACCAAATGCGCAACATCTCATGGAGCGAAGACCACCAAGTACTGAAAGCGGCCAAACAACTCTGTCAACGTATGGATGCTTCGCACAAGAAAACCACTGATGGACGATACATCATGAACAAGTTCTTTCCTGAGCAACATGTTGAAGTTGGCAATATGATACCTGATATTGAATTGCAGGATACATTGGGCAATCGACACCACCTACAAGAGCTGCAAGGGAAATATCTGTTGCTCGACTTCTGGAGAGAGGGTTGTCAACCTTGTCTGATGAGTATTCCCGAAATGAGAAAGATTGCCGAGTTGATGAAAGATAGTGTTGCCATAGTCAGTATCAGCCCTGACCCTTTGGACATTTGGAAACAGGCGACTATTGAGCATGGAATCTCGTGGCACAACTGGAATGATATGCAAGGAGACAACGGTATATTCTTCCGTTACAACATAAAAGGGTATCCTACCTATTTTATTGTTTCTCCTGATGGAGAACTGATAGCCAAACAGAGAGGATACAGCAAAGGATTACTCCTTGAGTTCTTAAAGGAAACAATCGTTAAACATAAGAAAACAAATAAACAACCAATACAATGAAACCAACAAAACTATTCCTTGCCCTTGCCGTGGCGGTGCTGCTGGGGGCGTGCAGTACGAAGCAAGCGCCTGAAGCCATTCTCAAGAAAGCGTTGGAGAATGTAGAACGTATCAAAGTTGCGGGGTATGAATTGGAAGAAAAGGTGAAGGCTCCTTACGAGAAGGATTGGAGCAGCATCCGCCGTAACAAGTAT